>JAIBBZ010000012.1 GCA_019694435.1 Pirellulales bacterium | reverse complement strand
GTCGAGCGTGTCGGCCCCCTTGTAGCCGAACAGCACGTCGAGGCCGTCTTCGCCGAACAGCCGGTCGCCCTGGTCGGTGCCTTGCGTGCCGCCGACGAGCAGGTCGTTGCCCTGGCCGCCGTAGAGCCAGTCACCGCGGTTGCCGCCGTACAGAGCGTCGTCGCCGTTGCCGCCGTAGAGTTCGACGATCCGCTGGCCGATGAACTCCGCGCTGATCACGTCGAGGCTGTCGTAGCCGTAGGCCTTGATCCGGCCGTTGATGCCCGACATGAGTGCGGTTGAGTAGTTCAGCACCGAGTTTTCGAACTGGGTGAAGACGGTGATCGACGTGCCGGCGCCGATGAAGAACACGCCGTCGAAGCCTGGCGTGCCGCCCCACAGCAAATCCGTGGTCGAGCCGTTGAAGCGAGCAACCTGCTTGTTGACGGTGACGTTCGTGGTCGAGCTGCCGCCGGTGCCGCCATCGTCGTCGGTCGCGCGGACGGCGATGGTCTTGGTGCCGGTGGTCGGATAGCTGTGCGTGACGGTCGTGCCGACCGGACCGCTGACCGACTGGTCCCAGACGCCGTTGTTGTCCCAGTCGATGTCCCAGGTGAACGCGCCGGCCTGGTCGGCCGACGCCGGATCGGTCGCCGTGAGCGTGTAGGTGACCGACTCGCCGCGGAACTGCGTGGCAAACGCGGCGGCGATCGCCGCGGTGGGTGGCGCGTTGTTTACCGTGACGCTGGCCGTGTCGGTCGTGCTACCGCCGGGACCGTTGGCCCTTAGCACGACGGTATACACCCCTTGCTCGGCAGCGTAGAAGACGACATTCTGCCCGGGGGTTTCGAACGAGCCGTTATTGTCCAGGTCCCATTCGTAGCTCGTCACCGCACCGGTGGCCGACCCTGCGAGCGCGACACCGACCTCGGTCCCCGTGTAGGGCCCACCAGCTTCGGCCACGGGCGGGCCCGTGTACGAGAAGCCCGTCAAGGGAATGTTGATCACCTGTCCCGACGCGCCAAACGCGGCGCCGACGTCGGTGGTGATCGTCAGGACCGCGTTCTTGGGACCGCTCGGCATGTTTGCGTTGAAGGTGACGCTGATGCCTGCGCCGGCACCTGCGGCGAGCGACATGCCGGGCGTAAATCCATTGAGCGTGAAATACCCGGCATCGTCACCGGTGATGACGGCCGACAAGAGCGACAAGTTGGTCAGGTTGCCGAGGTTGCCGTCCGAAGTCGAGTTCACGATGTTCAGCGGCAAAGTCGAATTGTTGCCGTTGGCAACATTGCCGAAGTCGACCGACGAGGCACCACTGAACACCGGGCCGACGCCGGTGCCCGACAGATTGACATTGACGTTGCCGCTGTTGCTCGAGACCAGCACGCTGCTCGCGTCGGCCCCGCGGGCACTGGGGGCATAGACGTAGTTGACCGCTGCGCTGTCGCTGCCCAGCGAGGGGTCTTTGAACAAGGGGTCGAAGGACGTCCCGCCACCGGAAAAGTCTCCCGTGGCGGCGGCGAATTGCAGCGATTTGACCTTGGTGAAATTCGGACCCGAGTTCGAGGCGATCAGCCCGAAGCCGCCGTTGGTGCCGACGCGCACGTTGCCGTAGTTGATCGAGTTCGTGTTCAGGGCAAGCGCAGCGTTTTGCAGCGCCGTGTTGAAGAAGCCGTTGTACGTATTCAGCGCCAGGACGTTGTAGCCGGTCGTGTCCAGGTGAATCGGGTCGCCGCCGCTGCTGCCGAGGCGGTCGCGGTCGATCGGCAGGTCGTTGTACGTGGCCTGCGAAAAGCCTGCCGCCACCGTGCCGAAGTACCCCTCGTAGCCGTCGAGGGAATTGATGAGACCGTAGTTGTAGATGTGATGGACGCGGCGGCTGGCGTTGGCGATATCGATTTTGCCCTGTTCCTGCGAACGGAACGCGGCGTTCGCTCCCTGTTGCTGTGGGAATTCGAGGAACGGATTAACCAGGTATCCGGTGCCGCTGAGGCCGAGGTGATAGTTGGCCCGCAAGACTTGGGCCGACCCGCCGTTGGTCAGATCGGGATCGAAAAAGTTCGGATAGTCGTAGCTGCCGATGACGATTTGGATGTCCGGCCGCAGGCTGAGGATGTGGTTGACGACGGTTTGCACATTGGCCTGGATCGAGGCGTACAGCGCACTGGCCGCGGCGGGCGGCATGTCGAGATACCAGCCGCCGGCGAGCGAGCCCAGGAGCATGTCGTTGCCGCCCGAGCTGAGGTAAACGATGTCGGCATCGGGGCCGGCGGCATTGATGTTGGCCGTGATCTGTGCCAACGACGTGGCGTGCTGGGCCGCCGTGCCGCCGTAGAACCCGCCGTTGTAGACTTGCGCCCCGGTGCCGAACGCATTGAGGACCGTCTGCAGGCTGTTGCCGGTGCCGGAATCGGCGATCGACCCCGGCGCGCCGTTGGCGATGAAACTGGCCCAGCTATCGCCAATGGTGACCACGCGCGTGGCCATCAGCAGGCGCGGTTCCAGGCTATCGAGCCGCAGATGCCGTGATCGACTGTCTGCGCAGAGACCCTGCCCGAACCGCTTGCGGCGCATCATCGGAGTTCCCCCCCAGGAGATGTAACGGGCCTATGGTAACCCGGCCTGTCGTGGAGGTCGATGTTTTTTTCACCTGGCAGGGAGGGGACCGAATCTCTGCAATTCGAGGCGAGGTGCGTTACACTCGGGCCACCCGCCGCGGCGTGGCCCACGTCCGCCGCATGCCTTGCCTCGCAGCTCCGGAGTCTCTACGCATGTCCTCCCGCAATGTCTCGCTCGCGCTGTTGTTCATGACCGTGCTTCCCGGCGCACTGGCCGCCGCAGGCGAATGGAAACCGCTGTTCAACGGCAAGGATCTCTCGGGCTGGCAAGCGATCGACGGGCCGGAATCGGCCTGGAAGGTGGTCGACGGAATGCTGGTCTGCAGCGGGAGCGAAGGGGGCTGGCTTTCGACCACGGAGCAGTACAGCGACTTCGAGATCCGCGTCGAGTTCCGGGTCCCGAAGGGTGGCAACAGCGGCGTGTTCCTGCGGGCGCCTCACCAGGGCAACCCGGCGTTCGCCGGCATGGAAGTCCAGGTGCTCGACGACGCCGATGCGCAATATGCGAATTTGCAGCCGTATCAATACTGCGGCAGTCTGTACGGCCTGGCCGCGGCCAAGCCGCGCGTCTCGAAGCCTGCGGGCGAGTGGCAATCGATGCACATCCGCTGCGTCGGTCGGAAGGTCGAGGTGACGCTCAATGGCACGCAGATCGTGAAGGCCAATCTCGACGACTACCAGGACCAGCTCAAAGAGCATCCCGGCGTGGCGCGCACCAGCGGGTACTTGGGCCTGCAAAACCACGGCTCGACGCTTGAGTATCGCAAGGTCGAAGTTCGCTCCGTCGATTAAGGTCTCGCGCGCCGGCAGCTTGCGCACGATCACTACAACCGGTACCGCCGGACGGTGCTCCGGTTTGCCCCTGGCAAGAGTGCGTTCTAAGTTTGCGACAACTTCGCGCAGCGCGGCTGCTGCGCGGGCAGCGCGCACGAAGGGTACGGTCCGGCGATGAAGGTCGAGTACATCAATCCGTTTATCTCGGCCTTGGTGAACACGTTCGATACCATGCTGGGGTGTCCGATCTCGCGCAAGTCGCTGAGCCTGAAATCGTCGTTGTCGCCCCACCATGAGGTCAGCGGAATCGTCGGCCTCTCGGGACAGGCCCAGGGCACGGTCGTCTTGAGCCTGTCGGGGGACGTGGCCTTGCGGGCCGCCAGCACGATGCTCATGACCGAGGCCACGGAGATCAACAACGACGTTGTCGACGCGGTGGGCGAGCTCGCCAACATGGTGGCCGGGGCTGCGAAGGCCCAACTCACGGATTTCACCCTCTCGATCAGCCTGCCCAACGTGATCACCGGGCGCGGGCACGAAGTCCGCTTTCCCTCGAACGTCAAGCCAATCGTGATCGACTTTGAATCGCCCTGGGGGCCCTTGGCGCTCGAAGTGGGCTTGAACGAAGTCGCCGCGCCAGTCGCGGTCTGACCTGTGGCGCGGCAGGCGACGAACACTACGCGGGCGCCGGCGGCAAGAGTGCGGTGCTAGCCCGCCGCTTCGGCTCAAGAATTCCCGGCTGCCTGGCCGATATCAGGGCCGCTTCGCGCCCGGCTGTCGATCGGCTGGTGCAAGCTAGGGGATTTCGTGCGGCACGTGCCTTGGGTAGACGCCCTATGTTCTCACGACGGCAGGCGAGTGATCGCCCGAACTCGCCTCGTTCGGCGACCCAGGCAGCGACCGTGGCTCAATTCCGCCGTCTGGCCGATCAACAGCCGCAAGCCGTGGCAGGCGTGATCGCCTGGTGGTTGGGAGATTGCGGCACGGCCGACCCTTCGACCAGGATCTCACTACGCACGGGAAGGCCGCACGATGGCCGGAAATGAACTTCGCAAGGCGGCGATCGTGCTGATGAGCCTGCCCGAGGAGCAGGCCGCTCAGCTACTCGCGCAGATGGATGCGAAGGCCGTCGAGGCCGTGTCGATCGAGATCGCCCGCATCGGCCGCTTCAATTCTGACGAACAAGAGGTGGCGATCCGGGAATTCGCCGAATCGAACCCGGCGACCGTGGCCACGCATTCTGGCGGCCTGGCCCTGGCCAAGACGCTGGTGGAAAAGGCCTTGGGCAAGAATGCCGGCGGCACGCTCGACAACGTGCGCCAGTCGATCGAAGCGATTCCTTTCGCGTTTCTCAAGAAGGTCGACAGCCAGAACCTGCTGACGTTCATCTCCGACGAGCATCCGCAGACGATTGCCCTGATTCTTTCGCATCTCCGCCCGCAGCAGGCTGCCGACGTGATCAAGGCGCTGCCCACCGAGCGGCAATTGGCCGTCGTGCGACGGGTGGCCAAGATGGGCCAGACCAACCCGGAGATCATTCACGAGGTCGAAAAAGGCCTCGAAACGCGGATGGCCAGCGTGATGAGCCAGTCGTTCGAAAAGGCCGGCGGCGTGGAAAGCGTCGCCGAGATGCTCAACGTCACCGACCGGGCCACCGAACGCGCGCTGCTAGAAAACCTGGCCCAGGAAGATCCCGACCTGGTCGAAGAGATCCGCCGGCTGATGTTCGTGTTCGAAGACATCAACAAGTTCACCGACAAAGACCTGCAAACCGTCTTCAAGAACGTCGAGACCTCGCAGTGGGCCTTGGCGCTCAAGGGTGCCAGCGAGGCGCTCAAGACCAAGGTGCTGGGCAACATGTCGGCCCGCGCGGCCGATATGCTCAAAGAGGAAATGGAGTTCCTCGGCTCGGTGCGGCTCTCCGCCGTGGAGCAGGCCCAGCAGCAGATCGTCGACGTCATCCGCAAACTGGAGGACACCGGCGAGTTGCAACTGCATTCGGGCGAAGAACAAGAGCAGTTCGTCCAATAGCGAGACGTCTTCCTTTGCGGCAGGGCCGGGCCTCGCGCGGAATCGACCTGGCCGCCGCGCCGGGCGGGTCCGGCTTGCGCCACTTGAGAGCGCCCGCCACGCGCTGTTAGTCTTGCGGGGCCTTTTTCCGCCCGCCTGGCAAGGAAACCCGCGTGGCTACGACTCCCATGATGCAGCAGTACGAGCAGGCGAAGAGCGCCTGCGGCGACGCGCTGCTGCTGTTCCGCATGGGCGATTTCTACGAGCTGTTCTTCGACGACGCCAAGACGGCGGCGCGGGTGCTGGGCATCGCCCTGACGAGCCGCGACAAAGGCGAGAACGCCACGCCGATGGCGGGTTTTCCGTACCACCAGTTGGACAGCTACTTGGCCAAGCTGATTGCCGCCGGCTTGCGGGCCGCGGTGTGCGAACAGGTCGAAGACCCCAAGCAGGCCAAAGGGCTCGTGAAACGCGAGGTGACGCGGATCGTCACGCCCGGCACGCTGACCGACGAGGCCTTGCTCGACCCGCGCGAGAGCAACTACCTGGCCGCGGTGTTGCCCGGTGCGCCGACCGGACTGGCCTGGGTCGAGCTTTCGACGGGCCGCTTTTTCGCGACGCAGGTACCTGCCGCGCGCCTGGCCGACGAGCTATCGCGCATCGCGCCGGTCGAGTGCCTGTTGCCGGACGATGCACAGCTCGACCTGCCGCAGGGGTTGGCAAGCTGGACCGTCTCGCGACGGCCCCCTTGGGCCTTCGGCGAGGCGGGCACCCGGCAGAGTCTGCTCCGGCATTTTGGCACCCACTCGCTCGAGGGTTTTGGTTTTGAGCTGCCGCGCGATGCGGCGGCCATCCGCGCGGCTGGCGCGGTGCTCGACTATCTGGCTGAGACTCAAAAGGCCGGCCTCGGACACGTCGATCTCCTGGTTCGTTACCAGCCGGGCACGGTCCTGGAAATCGACGAGGCCACGCGGCGCAGTCTCGAACTGACCCGATCGCTGCGCGAGGGCCGGCGCGAGGGTTCGCTACTGTCCGTGCTCGATCGCACGTTGACGCCGCTTGGCGCGCGCTGCCTGGCCGAGTGGCTGGCCAATCCGTTGGTCGACGCCGGAGCGATCAACGACCGGCTCGACGCCGTGGGCGAACTGGTTGCACAGCCGCAACGGGCCGAAGCCCTGCGCGAGGCCCTGCGCAAGGTTTACGATCTCGAACGGCTCGTCGCGCGCGTCACCACCGGACGCGCGAGTCCCCGCGATCTATCGTTTCTCGGTCGCACCTGTCAGATGTTGCCGGACATCGGCCAACGGCTCGCCGGCGCCGCGTCGGCCCGCTTGCAGGCCCTGGATGCGGCATTGGATCGCTGCGGCGATTTGTTCGCACGTCTGTCCGAGGCTCTGGTCGAGGACTGCCCGTTGGTGAGCCGCGAAGGCGGGTTCATTCGCGCCGGCTTTCACGCCGAACTCGACCGGTTGCGCGACCTGGCGACCGGCGGCAAGCAATGGATTGCCAGTTATCAAGCGACGCAGGTCGAGCGCACGGGGATTCCCAATCTCAAGGTCGGCTTCAACAAGGTTTTTGGCTACTACCTCGAGGTCACCAACGCGCACGGGCAGAAGGTGCCCGAAGATTTCATCCGCAAGCAGACCGTCAAGAACGCCGAGCGGTATATCACGCCGGAGTTGAAGGAATACGAAGAACAGGTGTTGCAGGCCGACGAGCGCGCCAAGCAGCTCGAGTATGAGTTGTTCACGGCGCTGCGCGACGGCGTGGCGGCCGAGGCGCGGCGGCTGCAACGCACCGCGGCTGCGCTGGCCGAAATCGACACGCTCGCCGGTCTGGCCGATCTGGCGCGGCATCGCAATTACTGCCGCCCCGAGATCGTTGCCGAACCGGTGCTCGCGATCCACGACGGGCGGCATCCGGTGCTCGATGCGGTCTTGCCGTCGGGCACCTTCGTCCCGAACGACACCGAAGCGGCCCCCGATGCAGCCGTGCTGCTGCTGATCACCGGGCCGAACATGGCCGGTAAGAGTACCTACATCCGCCAGGTCGCGCTGATCTCGCTGATGGCCCACCTGGGCAGTTTCGTGCCGGCTCGGGCAGCACGCATCGGTCTGATCGACCGCATTTTTGCCCGCGTGGGGGCGAGTGACGAATTGGCGCGCGGCCAAAGCACCTTCATGGTCGAGATGACCGAGACGGCTCGAATCCTCAACGGGGCGACGGCCCACAGCCTGGTAATTCTCGACGAGATCGGCCGGGGGACGAGCACCTACGACGGGTTGTCGCTGGCCTGGGCCGTGACCGAACATTTGCACGACCGGGTCGGCTGCCGCACGCTCTTCGCGACGCACTACCACGAGCTGACCGAGCTGGCCCAATCGCGCCGCGGCATCGCCAACCTGAACGTCGCGGTCAAGGAATGGGACGATCAAGTGGTGTTCCTGCACAAGATCGTCGACGGCGCTGCGGACAAGAGTTACGGTATCCATGTCGCACGGCTGGCCGGTGTCCCGCGCACGGTGCTCGATCGGGCCAAGCAGGTGCTCGCGCAACTGGAAGAAGAACACGCCCGCGGGGGCGGCGGCGACCATCGTGCGGGTCCCCGGCAGTTGCAATTGACGCTGTTTGGCCCGAGCGACCATCCCGTGCTCGACCGGCTGCGCGAGACCGACGTCAATCAGTTGACCCCGCTGGCGGCCCTGGCGCTGCTCGAAGCCTGGCAGCGCGAGTTGGCCGCGGACGACGCGACCGTCAAGCCGCGCTAGCGCGGTGTGCCTTCGGACCACTTACCCCACGTTCACGATCCGTGAGGAATCTCGATGCCCAAGTACGTTATCGAACGCGACATCCCGGGAGCCGGAAAGCTCTCGCCGGCCGAATTGCAGGCCATCAGCCAGAAATCGTGCAGCGTGCTGCGCCAACTGGGCCCGCAGATTCAATGGGTCCAGAGCTATGTGACCGACGACAAGGTCTATTGCGTTTACATTGCTCCGAGCCAGGATCTCGTTGAGCGACACGCGCGCGAAGGCGGCTTCCCGGCCAACCGCATCTCGGAAGTGCGAGCGATCATCGACCCGACGACCGGCGATTGATCGCGCAGGCAGATTGTGTAATGCGCTAAACAGCGAAGCACGTCGGTCATCTGATCGGACGAATTTTCGTTGACTACGCTTTGCCAAATTGATTCAATCAATTTTCGGCAACGCGCGCCGGATCCGAAACAGAGAAGCTAGGCAACGGGCTCGACGCGCACGCACAGGTTGGCTCGAAAACGAGCCGAACACTGCAATCCAGGGGAGGTGTGCGATGCGTCTGAGCATGCGAGCGCGCCGCTGCGCGCGCGGGTCTTCGCCGGTTCAATCCGGCTTCACGCTGGTCGAGCTGTTGGTGGTCATCAGCATCATCGGCATGTTGATTTCCCTGTTGCTGCCTGCAGTCAACGCCGCGCGCGAGACGGCGCGCCAGAACACGTGTGCCAATCACCAGCGCCAGCTGGGACTGGCGATCGTGCAATACATGGGGATTCATGGGGAATATCCCGGCTATGTCATGCCGCAGGCCCTGGGAGAGAATCAGGCGGCCACGCGGCCGATCAGTTGGGTGTTTTGTCTGCTGCCGTTCTTAGAGCGGCGCGATCTTGCCGAACGGTACAACGGGCAGGTGCCGGCTGATCCAGGGCTGCCGGAGTACGGCCCCGGCGTATTGCCGGATCAATACCTCAGCGTGACGGTTTGTCCCAGCGACATCCTGGCGAGCGAGCCGGGCCGTGAAGGATTGGGCCCGAAAGCTTCACTGAGCTATGTTGCCAACACCGGGCTGCGCGATCGGCGCCACGAACGAGCCGAGGCTGTTTTCAAGCCCAGCCCCGACAGTCCGCCCGAGATGATGGCGGGGCCAATGGATGTCCCGCGCGATTGGGCCGCAAACGGGATCTTTCATTTTCAGTTTCCCTATGCGGGTCCAAACTCGGCCGGCCTTTACGAGCCGACCGACGAACCGATCACCCACGTGCGTCCAGCTGACATCGTCGACGGCGTGACGAACACGCTCTTGTTGTGCGAGAACGTCGACTCTGGGCAATGGACCGACGTGCTGGAGGACAGCGTCGGGTTCTATTGGCAAGCCACCGCGGCCGGCGGCAAGGCGCAACCGATGTGTTGTGTGGACGAATGCATTCCTTGCGCGGGTTGTGGGTTTTGGGAGCATCTCAGCCAGCCGCTGTTGGCCATCAATCAAGACCCCGGCGGGGCGGCGACGCACGCTCCGAGCCCGAAGCCTTGCTTTCATCAGAATTATTGGCCCTATGCGCGGCCTTCGAGCTACCATCCGCACGGCGTGACCGTGACGTTTGCCGATGGTCACGTGCGGTTCTTGCAGGAAACGGTCGACTATCTGGTGTTTTGCGTGTTGATGTCACCACACGGTCGCCGCACGCGTTCCACCGAAGATAAGAGCAAGCACGGCGGCAATGACGGATTCTTCGCCACGTCCATTTACGGAACCGCGATCTTCGCCGAAGCGCTGCTCGATGAGGACGACTATTGATCGCTGCGGCGATCAGCAGGCCGCTTGAATCCGCGCCGCGGGCGGGCCGTGAGCGGCCGGCGATGCCGTGTCGCTCGTGCCGCGATGCTGCCCGTTTGCGGCCGCCGTGTCGACCGGGGCTTCGATCCAGATCGCCACGTTCTTATAGGCCGGCGTGCGCGACGCCGGATCGATGTCCTTCGGAACCAGCACGTTCGCTTCAGGGTAATACATCAGCGCGTTGCCCGGCTTGATCTTGTCCCAAGCCCGGACCAGGATGTCCGGCATCCGGCCCACGGCGCTGCAGACCGTCACGCGCGACTCGGGCTCGAGTTTGAGCCGGGCCACGTCGTGCGGGTGCAGCAGGATCAAATCGCGCCGCTCCTGGCCACGATACAGGTCGTATTCTTCGTAGACGACGGTGTTGAACTGGCCCTCGCTGCGGACCGTCATCAGGCGTAATCGATCGTCGGCTTCCGGCATGCATGCCAGGTCGTGTGCGATCAGCCGTGCGCGACCGCTGGGCGTGGGGAAACGCTCGCCGTGTAGCACGCGGCCGCCGATATGAAACTCCTGCTTGGTCTGCCCGATCGTGGCCAGGGCCTCGAAGCCAGGCACGATCCGGGCAATGGCCTCGCGAATGCGGCCGTGCTCGCGCAGCGCATTCCAATCGATCGCGCCGCCGGCCGAGGTCGCCCCCAGCACGCGCGCTGCCAGGTCGGCCACGACCTCCACCTCGCTGAGCGGTCCTTGATGTCGAGCCGGACCGCCGTCGCTGAGCCGCACGAAATTGAACATCGATTCCTGCGTCGTGGCCTGCGATTCCTCGTCACGGGCTCGCATCGGCAGAATGATCGTTTCGGCGGCCAGCCCGTGGGCGTGGCCCGTATTGAGCGTCGTGCTGAGGTAGACGACTTGCTCCAGGCGCGCCAACGCCGCCGCGGCGAAGGCGGCATCGGGCGTCGCACCGTACAAGTTGCCGCCCAGGCAGATGCCGACTTTCAGGCGACCTTCGCGAGACGCTTCGAGGCAGCCGATCGTGTCCAGGCCCGGCGTCGTCGGCAACCGGACGGCAAAATGTTGCTCGAGCCGGTCGAACACGGCCTTGCGCAACTGGGGAGCGACGCCGACCGAGCCGATGCCCTGCACGTTCGAATGGCCGCGTATCGGTAACAAGCCCGAGCCGGAACGCCCGACCATGCCGCGCAGCAGGGCCAGGTTGGCAATCGCCTGCACGTTTTGCACGCCGTTCACGTGATGCGTGATGCCCATGGTCCAGGCAAACACGGTGCCTTGCGAACGGACATAACGGTCCGCAATTTCAGCAATCTCGTGCGGTTCGACGCCGGCGCGGCGCGCGAGTTCTCCTTCGTCGAGCGAACGCAGCGAAGCCAGGTAAGCCTCGGCTCCTTCGCAGTGCGCTTCGAGAAACGCGGCATCGTGTGCGCCCAGCTCCAGCACGCGCCGAGCCACGGCGGTCAGCAGGGCCAGGTCGCCGCCGATATGTGGCTGCACGTACAAGCTGGCGATCGGGCTGCCGAACAGCAGGCTCCGCACGTCGCTGGGCACCGAGAAATTCACCAGCCCCGGCTCGATCACCGGGTTGATCACGATCACCTCGCCGCCACGGCGACGCAGGTCCATCAGCGTACGCATCAGACGTGGATGATTGCTGGCGGGATTGCCGCCGATCAAGAACACCAGGTCCGCCCGATCGAGATCGGCCAATTCAATCGTGGCGGTGCCGGTCCCTACGCTCGAGGCCAGCCCCACGCCGCTGGCCTGGTGGCAGTAGTAACTGCAGTTGTTGACGTTGTTGGTGCCGTACAGGCGGGCGAACAACTGCAGCAAGAAGGCAGCTTCGTTCGAACTGCGGCCGCTGGAATACCAGAACGTTTCGTCGGCCGCGGTGCGGCGCAACCGCGATGCAATCCGCTCCAGCGCGTCGTCCCAAGTGATCTCGCGGTAATACTGCTCGCCGCGCGACAGCAGCAAGGGGCGCGTCAGCCGGCCACAGTGCTCCAATTCGCGCGGCGAGAAGGCCTGCAACTGGGGCACGGCATAGGTGCGAAAAAAGTCTTCGCGGACCGCACCCTGCATGTCGGCCGCCATGGCCTGCAGCGATTTCTTGCAGAACTCGGGGAAATGGCCCTGCTCGTTGACCATCCCGCCCGATTGTCCGCCCATGCCCAAAGCGCAGGTCTTGCAGGCGTTCTTGGCGCGCATCGCCCGCCACAGCTTCCACGGGCCGCCGACCTCTCGGGCCTTGGCCAGGGTATAGGCGATGGCTGCCCAGCCTCCGCCGCCTGAGGCGCGTCGCATACGTGTCTCCGGTCGATCCACTTGCCGCCTGATTTCGCCGGGCCGGCAGGGCCCTCGGCGGGCGGTGCCGTCGCTCGGCACCGCCCGAACGGCATTCTAGTCGAGGCGGATGGTGACCGTCTTCCATTCGGTGTAAGCGTCGAGCCCGCGTTCGCCGAGCTCGCGCCCCTGGCCCGACATCTTGAAGCCGCCAAAGGGCGCGGCCGCATCGAAGACGTCGTAGCAATTGATCCACACGGTGCCGGCCTTGAGCTCCTTGGCCAGCCGGTGGGCCTTGCCGACGTCGCGGGTCCAGACGGCCGCGGCCAGCCCGAAAATGGTGTTGTTGCCGCGCCGCACGACGTCGTCGATGTCCTTGAATCGCAGCACGCTCAACACCGGGCCAAAGATTTCTTCGCGCGCGATTGCCATGTCGTCCTTGACCCCGGCGAACAGCGTTGGCTCGATGTAGTAACCGCGGTTGCCGTGCCGCACGCCGCCGGTCAGGCACTCGGCGCCTTCCTGCTTGCCCAGGTCGATGTAGTGCATGATCTTGTCAAACTGGGCCTGGTCGACTTGCGGACCCTGCTCGGTGTCGGGATCGAGCGGATCGCCGAGGCGGCGCCGCTTGTTCATCGCCACGAGCCGATCCACGAACTTGTCGTAGACCTTGTCTTCGACGAACAGGCGACTGCCGGCACAGCAGCACTGGCCTTGGTTGAAGTACAGGCCAAAGTGCGCCCCGGTGGCGGCGGCCTCGAGGTCGGCGTCGGCGAAGACGATGTTGGGGCTTTTCCCGCCGAGTTCGAAGGTCAGCCGTTTGAGCGAATCGCTCGCGTCACGCATGATGATCTGAGCCGTGCGATGTTCGCCGGTGAAGGCTACCTTGTCGACGTCGGGATGCTTGACGATCGAGGCGCCGGCCGTCGGTCCATAGCCCGGGACGACATTGATCACCCCGTCGGGGATGCCGGCCTTTTGCGCAAGCCGCGCCATCCGCAGACAGGTGAGCGGCGTCTGCTCGGCCGGCTTCATCACGACCGTACAGCCGGCAGCCAGCGCGGGCCCCCATTTCCAGGCCGTCATCAACATCGGAAAATTCCAGGGGATGATCTGACCGACGACGCCCACCGGCTCACGGCGCGTGTAGGTGAAATAATCGCCGCGAATGGGAATCGTCTGGCCATGCAGCTTGTCGGCGTAGCCCGCGTAGTACCGCAGGCAGTCGATCGTCAGCGGCAGGTCGGCATTGCGGGCATCGCGAATCGGCTTGCCGTTGTCGAGCGATTCGAGCGCGGCCAGTTCGTCGATCTCTGCCTCGATCAAATCGGCCAGCCGGTGCATCAGCCGGCCGCGGTCGCGGGCGTCCATCTTGCCCCAGGGCCCCTGTTCGAGCGCTTCGCGCGCGGCGCGCACGGCCAGGTCGATATCGGCCCGGTCGCCCTCGGCCACATGGGCGATCACTTCTTCGGTCGCCGGATTGATCGTTTCGAAGGTCTTGCCGCTATGAGCGGGTTGCCAACGTCCGTCGATAAAACATTCGGTTTGACGAATCTGCGGACGTTTGGCCGCCGAGGTCATGGTCGCCATGGGAAATCTCCTCCGAGATGAGCCAAGGATGCGCAGCACGGCGCAACTGCCGTCCCCCGCGGGAATTCTACCGCTGCGCCTCGGATGGCGGAAAGAGGCGGGCCAAATGCACGCGGCGAGGCGACCTGAGAAAATCCCCGGGCGCCGTTCGGTGGTCGCTACCGGGTGCGCGTGCCGACCGGCTGCCGGGCGAAGAACAGGGCCCCGTTCGGCTCGTCGAAAATCGTCCAGATCTGCGCCTGCGACCGCAGTCGACTGAGGTATTCTTCCTGCTTCGACTGGCCGCGCCGCTGCTTGATCTTCTTTTCGATTTCTGCCTGGGCGTCGCCCAACGGGGTCTGGCCGGCGTCGCGACGCTCGATGACCCGAATGATGTGCAGGCCTGATTCATCCTCGAGAATCGGGCTCATGCCGCCGACGGGCAACGCGAACAGCGCCTGGTCCAGGACCTGTGATCGCAGACTGGCCTTGGTGGTCCAATCGCGCTGTCCGCCCTCGTCGGCCGTGGGGCCGCCGGAATGGGCGCGGGCGATCTCGGCCCACGGCGTGCCGTTCACAACCTGATTGCCCATCCAGGCAATCTTGCGGCGGGCCTCGGCCCGATCGCGTGTCTGGTCGAAGCGCACGGTGAGCTGTTCCCACCGCGCCTGGGCGGGAAAGTGGTACTCGGCCTCGTGCTCCTTGTAGAAAGCCAGCATGTCGTCGTGCGTGACTTCGCTATGGTCTTTGGTTTTTTCGCTCATCCAGCCGCGGGCGATGTACATTTCGCGGAATCGACGCCGCGTCGCTTCGAGCGTGTCGCCTTGTGATTGCATCACCGCGTCGAGTTGTGCCGCCGTGGCGACGTTGTGTTGCTCGAGCAGGTGCGGCAACTCCGCGTTTTCGAAGTGCTTGTCGACCTGCGCTTCCAGCTTGGGAAAGTTGTCTTTGGGGATCGACCGGCGAGCATCGCTGTAAATCAGCTTGATCTCGACCAGTTCCGCGACGCGCTGCCGGGCCAGTTCGACGCGCGCCTGCTCCACCTGCTCTGCGGGAATGGCGTTACCTTGTTGCGCGAAAAACCTCGAGATTGGCCCGAGCACTTCGCCGGCGAGCACAACCTCGCCATCGATGCGGGCCACGATCGTCGCCGAGTCGAGCACGTTGGCACTGGTCGGCACCTCGGCGGGCGCCGCTTCGACGCCGGGCTGCGGCACAACTTCGGCCACAGGGGCAGCAACGGGGGCCGTGGGCATCGCCGGGGCAGGGGGCGGTGCGGCAGGGCCGACTGGCGCTGGCATGACGCTCTGCGGGAGCGGCTGCTCGGGCGGCGCAGCCGGCGCCGACACCGGTGGCGGAGGATCGAAGCCGGGTGCATAAACGGCCGGCTGTACGGGCCCGGCCGCCGGCATTTGGGCAAAGGCAGTTCCTTGGGCGAGCGGCACGACCGGAGTCGGCGCTAGAAACTGCGGCGCCGCGGCGCTCGGCTGCCAACCGCTCGGGCTCACAGAGGGGCTGCGGACCGGTACGAGCGGCGCCGCGGCCGGTTGCGTCTGGTCGGGCGCATCCAGCAGCTCGGGCGCTTCTGCCTCGAGCGGCGGTGGGGCCGGCGGCAATGCGCGCGCGTTCGGTGGCTTTGCTCCCAGTGGAACGGCGAAACCCGCCGTGCTGTCAAAAGATAGTCCGGCCAGCGGCTCCTCGGCCGGCGGCAGCGACGAATCGGCTTCGACGGGCGCAGGCGATTCGAACAGCGCTTCGACTTCCGGCGAAGGATTTCGCTGGGGTGAAGGCGCCGTTTGTGGGCGGTATTCCGGCGCGAAATCCTGGTGGTCTCGCGCATCGACCGATGAGCTGGCGTGCGCCTGCAAGGGGCCGAGTAATTCGAGCAGCTCGCTACGGGCTGCCGGTTTGAGCCAAAGCAGCACGGCCAGGACGATGCCCGCCAGCAGGATCAAGGATTGCAGCAGTTGATTCACGTGGCCGATCGGCGCGCGAAAAGGAAAGACCCGATGACGCGGCGAGAAGTCGCCCCCCGCACGAGCTGAATAGCCGGCGCGAGGAACCGGGGCGGGATTCTAGAAAGGCCCCTAACTGCGCTGCAAGATCGACTTGCACAAGGAAAGTAATTCGTCCGGGTCCAGGACCTCGGTTGCCAGCGGCCAGTAAGCACTACGGTGATCGACGATCCGCAGTTGCCGGGCCGCGGCCGCGAGCTTTTCGATCGCCGGCCGCGAACGGTAGGTGAACACCAGATATTCATCCTCGCGGTGTACCGAGTCGATGCCCCACCGGGCCGCCGCGATGCGAATTGCCATCAGTGCCAGCAGGCGGTCGACCACGGCCGGCCGGGCGCCGAAGCGATCGGCCAGCTCGCTGGCCAGATCGTCGAGCTCGGATTGCTTCGACACGCGGGCCAGGCGGCGATACAGATCGATCTTCAACCGCATATCGCTGACGTAGCTGCGCGGCAGGTAGGCCTGGCCCGGCAGGTCGACGTCGACGTCGACCGTTTCGCGCGGCGGCAGGCTCTTCAGTCGGCGGACCGCCTGATCGAGCAGCTCGCAGTACAACTCGTAGCCGACCGTGGCGATGTGCCCGCTTTGCTCGGTGCCGAGAATATTGCCCGCGCCGCGGATTTCGAGATCGCGCAGGGCAATCGAGAACCCGGCGCCCAAGTGGCTGAATTCCTCGATGGCGCGCAAACGCTTGGCGGCCTGCGAATTGATCGACTCGTTCGGCTCCAGGAGCAGGTAGCAATAGGCGCGGTGCTTGTAGCGCCCGACCCGTCCGCGCAACTGGTGCAAGTCGGCCAGGCCATATCGGCTGGCCTCGTGAATGAAGATCGTATTGGCGTTGGGAATGTCCAGGCCCGACTCGACGATCGTCGTGGCCAGCAGAATGTCGAACTTGTGATCGACAAAATCGAGCATCACGCGTTCCAGCTCGTGCTCGTTCATCTGGCCATGCCCGATGCCGATCGTGGCCTCGGGCACGATGTCGCGCAGGCGGTGGGCGATGATCTCGATGTCGTAAACCCGGTTGTGCACGAAGAAGATCTGCCCGCCGCGATTCAATTCGCGGAGCACGGCCTGGCGCACCAGCCCGGGCTCGAACCGCGTGACGCGGGTTTCCACGGCGTAGCGATCGACCGGAGCGGTTTCGAGATTGGAGATGTCGCGCAGGCCCAAGAGCGACATGTGCAGCGTGCGCGGAATCGGCGTGGCGGTGAGCGTCAGCACGTCGACGATCTGGCGGAGAGCCTTGAGCCGCTCTTTGACTTGCACGCCGAACCGCTGTTCTTCGTCGATGATCACCAGGCCCAGGTTGTGAAACCGCACGTCGTGTTGGACGAGACGGTGCGTGCCGATCACGACGTCAATCGAGCCCGCCGCGAGCCCTTCGAGAATCTCGGCCTGTTCGCGCGGCGAGCGAAACCGGCTCAACACGGCGATCTGGAAGGGAAACTCCGCCATCCGCGCACGGAACGTGCGGCCGTGCTGTTCGGCCAGCACCGTGGTGGGCACAAGCACAGCGACCTGGTGCCCGGCGTCGACCGCTTTGAAGGCCCCGCGCATGGCCACCTCGGTCTTGCCGTAGCCGACGTCGCCGCAAATCAGCCGGTCCATCGGCCGGGGCGTGGTCATGTCGCGCTTGACGGCCTCGATGGCCACGTCCTGGTCGGGCGTCGGCGAATAGGGAAACGCCGCGTCGAATTCTTGCTGCCATTCGGTGTCCGTCGGAAACGCGATGCCTTGCCGCGCGGCCCGCGATGCCTGCAGCTCCAGCATTTCCGTAGCTAGGTCGACGACGGCCGCCTGGACCTGCTGTTTCTGCCGGACCCAGGTCTTGGCGCCGATGCGGGCCAGCGTCGGCCGGGCCTTGGTGCCGCCGACGTATTTTTGCACCAGCTCGATCTTCGAGGTGGGTACGTAGATCTTCGACTGTTCCTGGAACTCGATCTCCAGGTACTCCTCGACCTGGTCGCCTTTTTCGAGCAGGCGCAGACCGAGATAACGGCCGATCCCGTGGGCCAGGTGCACGACCAGGTCGCCCTCGCGCAGCTCGAGGAAACTGTCGATTGCGCGCGACAGATGCCGCCGCGTGGGGCGCGCGACCTCGGTGCGATGAAACAGCTCGCCACCGCTGACCAGGACGATCCGGTCGAGCACCAGGCGGAAACCGGCGCGCAAGCGGCCGATCGCCAATTGCAATCGCCCGGAGGCCGCCAACTGCGTGCTGCCGAAAACCTCGCCGAGGCGCCGGGCTTCGGCCTCGGTCTGGGAGACGAGAATCACGCGCTGACCGACGGCGGCCGTGTCGAGCTCGTCGCGCACCCGGCCGATCTCGCCGCTGAATCGCTCGATCGATTCGACCTGGATATGGCAGGTCGTTTCGAACGAGCCGGTGGCGATGGCCGCGGCGGTGACGCTAGGAAAGCGGATCACGCCCTGGAGCACCTCTTCGACGGTATGGCAAGACTCGGGCCGATCCAGTCGTCCGCGGTAACGGCGGCCCTCTTCCTGCAACTCCTGCGGCTCGACCAACAAGAACCAACTGGACGGGGGCAAATGGTCGGCCAGGTGCGCGGCCGCGTGGCCTTGCGGTTCGAGCGCCGTCAGCTCGACGACCGTGAGTGTTTCGAGGCTCCGCTGCCGGGCCACGTCGAAACTGCGGATCGACTCGATCTGGTCGTCGAACAGCTCGACGCGCACGGGATGTTCCCAGTCCGGCGCATACAGATCGACGATCCCGCCGCGCGTGGACAACTCGCCGGGCAATTGCACGGCCGGCATGTTGCGAAAGCCGCGCTCCAGCAGCCAGCGCAGCAGGTCCTCGACGTCGAGCGATTCGCCGACGACCAGCCGCCGTGTGCGTTCGGCCAGCAGATCGACCGGCGGCACCGGCTGCAGCAGCGCCGCCATCGAGGTGACAATCAACCGGGGCGCCTCGACCTCGCCGCGGCGCGTTTGCGCGAGGCGCTTCAACAGCCGCAACCGCTCGCCAAAGATGTCGTCGCCGACGGTGAGCTCTTCCGGCAGCGTCTCCCAGGCGGGGAACGGCTCGGCAACTTGCGGCGAAAACAGGCAGAGATCAGCTTCCAGCTCGACGGCCTCTTCGGCGGTCGGCGTGGCCACGACCAGCGTGCCCGGTGAACTTCGGAGCAGCGCCGCCGCGACGAGCGCGCAGCTCGAGCCCCAGACTCCGTCGAGCGTGGCCCCGTGCCCGCGATGCAGGCTGGCCACGACTTCGGCGAATCCTTCAACCGCTTCCAGGCGTGCGGCCAGCTCGTAGAGCTGCTCGGCCGGCACGAAGGCTGGCTCGGCGCGCGTCGTCGTCATGAGCGGATGAATTCTAGGAGTGCGGCTCCCGGCCACCAAGACCAACGCTGCGGTCAATCCGCAGCCGCACGCCGAACCGCCTTGATTTCGGCCAATTGCGCCGCCTCGGGCAGGCGTTTGTAGTGCTCGTCGAGCGGGTAGCAGCCCGACACCAGGTGGGACCGCGGGGCCGTGGTGCAGTCGCTGAACGTGCGGCAGATCAGCTTGCGGCGCAGCGGACGTCCGGCCAGCACGTCGGCCGGCAGCTCCGGGTAGGACAGCGTCATCCGGCCCAGACCGACCGCGTCGATCCAACCGGCGCGGACGACACCCTGTGCGACGTGGGGGAGAAAGTCTTGCAGATAGGTATAGCCCGTGCCGACCATCACCAGCTCGGGCACGGCCTGCTTGCATTGGCGCGCCGCATCGATTTGTCGCCAAACGCCAACTAGCGGGTCCTCGGGCGGCCGATAGCCGTCGCTGGGCGGAAAGATCGCCGGCCGCTGTACGTGCGGGTTGTAGTAGGGGCTGCCGGCCGAGAGGTTCACCGCTGCCACGCCGATCCGAGACAGCTGGCGCAGCAGTTCGATCGGTTCGCGAAGGTCGATCCGCAGCGGGTCATCGACCGCCGCACCAAAGGCGAATTCGTACGGCAGCCAGCGCGCAAAGTCGACGGCCTGGCCGCCATCCGCGCCGGGCTCGAACGGCGGCGTGTCGAACACGCTCAACCGCACGCCCACGGCCAGGGCGGGTAGCTCCGCGCGAATCCGTTCGATGATCGTGCAGAGCACGCGCGAGCGGCCGGTCAAATCGCCCCCGAATCGTCCGGGCCGGCGACGGGCGCTCAGGAATTCGTGCAGCAGATAGCCGTGGCAAGCCTTGACGTCGACGAAATCGAAGCCCACTTCGGCCGCCATCCGCGCAGCGCTCACGAAACGATCGATCAGCCGTTCGAGTTCGTCGTCGCTCCAGACGACCGAGTCGTCGTCGGGCCCGATGCCCAGACGAGGATCGAGCAGTGGATGATGGTAAGCGATGCGCGGCGCCGGACCGGCCGCGTCGGGGCGCGCATAGCGCCCCGAATGCGTCAATTGCAGGCCGATGAGCAGATCGTCGGTCGTGCCGTGTGCGGCGAGGTGCGCCGCGAGGAGCTTTTCGCGCAGCCGCGCGAGACCGTCGCAATTGTCGGGCGTGGCGAGCGTCTGGCGCGGATTGGCACGTCCGTCGGCCTGCACGGCCGCCGCTTCGCCTCCCCAGATGAGCTTGGCGCCGCTGGCGCCGAACCGCTCCCAGCGTCTCAAGGTCAGGGGCGAGGGGCTGCCGTCGGCGTTGGCATCCCAACCCTCCATCGGATGGGTGCAAAACCGATTTCCCAGGCGGCGGCCGGCCACCTCCAACGGTTGCGCCAAGGGCGAATCCTGCGCGGCCGAAAGCACGGCGCCTTCGACCGGCAACTCGCAGCCGAGTTCCGCGAGCCGGGCAGCCAGCGCCGCAGGCGACTTGAATTGGGCAACCTTGGTGTACATCTACGCCGGCCGCAGTTCGCTGCGTTCCAGGATGAACTTGCGACTCGCCTCCTCGCGATCGAACCGCACCAGCGCGACGCGCCACGAACCGCTGCCGCTGAGCGCCGCGATCGTGCCGGCGCCGTACGTGGGATGCGTGACGCGCATGCCCTGGCGAAAAGCATCGAGCGGCAATGCGGGCAGGCGACGCTTCGTGGCTCCGCCTAGTTCAGCCGCCGTCTGCAACGCCGTGCCGGCGGTCAGAGCGGGATACGCTGACGTCGCCGTCGGCGCCTGGGTCGGCGGCTCGTCGACAATATCTTCGTGATCCGAGGGGTCCACATGCACGACGTCGGCCGCGCTCGTCTCGTCGAGCTGCAAGTCCCACGAGGTCGAGCGGATGGCGTCCTCGTTCAGCTCCATTTCTTCGCGCGGCAGTTCGAGCAGGAACGAACTGGGAATGGTCAATCGCCGCTGGCCGCGATAGTCGCGCACCCGGGCGATGCTGAGTTGCAATTCTTCGCGAGCCCGCGTGATCCCGACGAACAGCAGCCGGCGCTCTTCTTCGAGCTGCTCGTCGTTGTCGCGGCTGCGCTCGTGGGGCAACAGGCCTTCTTCGACCGCAATCAGGTAGACGACCGGGAATTCCAGGCCCTTGGCCGCGTGCAGGGTCATCAGCATCACCGCATCGCCGGCCAATTCGTCGGTGTCGTTCACCAGCGCCGTGGTTTCGAGAAACTCTTCGAGATGACCGTCGCCCGGATTGTGCTCGTCGAATTGCCGTGCCGCGGAGAGCAGTTCGTCGATGTTGGCCAGCCGGTTCTGGTCGTCTTCGTCTTCTGAATCGGCAAACAGCGCACGGTAGTCGGTTTCCGCGAGGACCAGGCCGACGATTTCTTCGACCGGCCTGGTTGCCGCCTCGCTGATCCGGTCGAACATGGCGACAAATCGCGCCACGCCGACGGCGCTGCGCTTGGCCAGGCCCTCGATCAGCCCACTCTCGCGTGCCGCCTCGAGCAAGGTCTGCTCGTAGCGTCGGGCATGGGCCTTGAGCCGCTCGACGGTCGTGGCCCCGATACCGCGCGGCGGCACGTTGATCACCCGCAGCAGCGCGTTGTCGTCGCGCGGATTATTGACCAGTTGCAGATAGCCGAGCAGGTCCCGGACCTCGCGGCGTTGATAGAACTCGACGCCGTTGACCAGCATGTACGGCACGCCGGCCTCGCGGAGGGCCGTTTCGAGCGTTCGGCTCAAGGCGTTGGTGCGCATAAAGACGGCCACATCTTTCGGCCGCCGCCGGCCGGAGCGAATGTCGCCGACGATCTGGCGGGCGATGTCCTCGGCCTCGGCCAGTTGCGTGGCATACGCCGTGAGCCGCACCGGCGGACCGGCGATGTTGTCGGTGAACAACTGCTTCGGCTTGCGGCGCCGATTGTGGCCGATCAATTGGTCGGCCACGCGGAGGATGTTCTTCGTGCTGCGATAGTTCTGCTCGAGCCGCACGACGTGCACGTCGGGGTAGTCGCGCTCGAAGTCGAGAATGTTGCCGATGTTCGCCCCGCGCCAGCCGTAGATCGACTGGTCTGGATCGCCGCACACGACCAGGTTCGGGTAGTCGGCCGACAATGCCCGGACCAGGGCATATTGCGCGAAGTTGGTGTCCTGGTACTCGTCGACCAGCACATGCCGATAACGGGCATCGAGCTGGCCGCGAACCTCGGGCGAGTCGCGCAGCAGTTGCACCGTGCGGAACAACAGGTCGTCGAAATCGACGGCGCTGGACCGCAACAATTGCGCCTGGTAGGCCGGGTACACGGCCTTGACGATGGCGCCCAGCGTGCTGCCCACCCGCGGCGTGTATTCGTCGGGCGAAATCAGGCGGTTCTTGGCCCAGCTGATCGCCGAGGCGATCTGGTCGATGCCGTAATGCAGGGCATCGAGCTCCAGTTCGTCGAGCACGCGCTTCAGGGTCCGTCCGCTGTCCTGGGTGTCGTAGATCGTGTAGTTCTCGGTCAGGCCGGCCAGGGGCGCGTATTGCCGCAGCAGCCGGGCACAGAAGCGGTGAAACGTGCTGATCCACACCGACTCGCCCGGCGCCAGCAGCGCGACGCGCTGCTTCATTTCCTCGGCGGCCTTGTTTGTGAACGTCAGCGCGAGCACCTGCCGGGCCGGCACGCCGCGATGCAGCAGGCTCGCGATGCGGTGAGTCATGACCCGAGTCTTACCGCTGCCGGGGCCCGCGAGAATCAGCAATTGGCCATCGCCGAATTCGACCGCTTCGCGCTGCGCGGCGGTGAGCTGGCGCAGCGGGTCGTTCCGATCCGAACTGGTCACAGACGAGGTCTCAATCGGCAGGATGGCGTGACAGGCGAGGCACGGCGATGCCCCACTGCAGTATGACGGTCCGTCGCTGCTTTGACGAGGCGAGTGCTAGCGTCGACGGCGCCGCCGCGGGGCGTTTTGCCGGGAAAAATGCTTGTCAAAACGCGATCAGTTGTTATCGTAACGTCGCCTGGAGGTAAGGATGCCCCGGGGGTCCGAAGCGGCGGTCGCTCGCCACGACGGACAACAACTTCGTTCGCCGGCCGCACCTGGCGCCAGTGACGCCTTTCTAAGGCACGTCTTTCCAAGGAGGGAAACACGATGACTCGTATTCCGCTTTCGCGCTTTGAGAATCCGACCCAGACGCTGAAGCAACGGTTGGAAATGAGCACGGCCGAGATCGGCCTCTCGGTGCGGACGACGAATTGCCTCGAAGAACGCGGTATCTTTACCGTCAACGATCTGCTGCACAGCACTCGCGAAGACCTGCTGAGCATCTCGAACTTCGGCGAGAAGACCCTCGAAGAGGTGTACCGGGCGCTCGAATCGATTGGCTTCTATCGCCCGTCGCGCCGTCGTGCCGTGGCAGCCTGACGCCATCCGGCATCCGCTTTGCCGAAATGCGGCTTTCCCAGCCGGGGATCGTATGTCCCGGTCCTGGGAAAGCCGCATTTATTTTTTCGGGGGGGGCCAGGTCCTGGCACCGGATTGTCCGCGCTGACGACCGCCAGGCGCCAAATTACTGGCCATACGCGAAGCAGCGGACGTCGCGATCGGTACGGATCACGATCCGTGTGCCCACCACGGCCGGTGCCGACCAGGTGGCCCCGTCGATGAGGCGGTTTTCTCCCAGCGGGCGAAACGCCTGTGCCTCGGCAGCGACCACGGCCAAACGGCCGACTTCGTTCAGGGCCAGGATGCGTTTTCCGGCCAGCACGGGCGTGCAGTAGTAGCCGTGGCTGCCGCCGGTCCAGACCGTGCGGCCCGAAGACAGTTCGGCACACACGAACTCGCCGCCGTCGTTCATGCCGTAGACATGCTCGCCGGAGGTCAGCATCGACGACAGGTAGCTCGTCAAGTCGCGGTTGGTCCAGGCCACGCGGGCCTGTTGGGCCGCGTCGGCCGCAGTGATTTCCAGCGCCGTCAACGGGTGGCCATCGCCGGTGACGAGCACCAGGTTGCCCGAGATCACCGGGGTGCTGATGCTCTCGTCATATTGAATCTGGAACGGGTGCGACCAGAGCAATCGGCCATCGTCGAGCGCCAGGCCCACGACGCGCGGCCCGGTCATGGCCACGACTTGCTCGACACCGGCCAGCGTGGCCAATCGCGGCGAGGAATACGACACATGCTCGTCGAGCGCCTTCCAGAGCACCTCGCCGGTCGCCTGGTCGAAGGCCATCAGCGTTCCGCCCTGCTGGCCGCCCACCGAAAGCACGACTGTCTTGCCGGCAATCAGCAACGAGCCTGTGTAGCCGAACAAGGGGACCGGGGCTCCTTGCCCATCGCCAACAGGCACCACGACGTTTTCGACCCCGTTCACGTAGGCCCGGCCGCGCGGCAGGGGCTCGCGGGCACCAAATCGAGCCGGCAACTGCGCCAGCCATTGGGGTTTGCCGTCGGCCAGTTGCAGACCCTGCAGCCACCCGGCGATGCCGAGTGTGAAGACTCGATCGCCAGCGATGGCCGGGGTGCTCTTGGGGCCGTTGCCATGCCGGCGCCCGACGTCATGCGGTTCGAAATCGACGGGGTTTTCCCGCCGCCAGAGCTCGCGGCCCGTGGCCAAATCGAGAGCCCGGACGCGCTCGATCGCGTCTTCGCGCTCGGTGACGATGACCTTGCCCTGATCGATGACTGGAGATGACCAGCCAGCGGCCGTGGGCGTTGTCCACAGCGGTTCGGGCGCCTCGCTGGGCCAGGGATCGGGGAAAGCATCGGCCGCGTGCCCGTCGCCCGTCGGACCGCGCCAACCGGGCCAGGCGACCGTCGCCTCGGGTTGGCCTGTGGTCGGCGCCGCGGCGAGCGGCGCGATGCGGGTTGGGGGTTCGGCGGTAGCCGGGGCGCACCCCTCGGCAGCGGCGAGCAGAATCGTCAAACCAAGCACGCCGTCGAGCGGCAGGCGGGATAAGAGCTGCGGCATTCGAGACTCTTCGTCGCGGTGGAAGTACGGACACGCCGGCCGGGAACGATTATAGGAATCGATCCGGAGATCAGCGAGCGGTTGCCGCTTCGAGCCTTGATGAATTGCGAATCTTTTCTTTGGCCTTTGGTCGCGTGATGCGGCGCGCACTGATCGGAGACGAACGTCCTGTGCGAGTCGACGCCGGCGCGCTGGCCCTGATGCCGAGGCCGCCGCTTGGGCGAGGCCGTTCACTTGCCCGGGGTAGCGGATAGCTTAGCGCGAAGCTGGCCGAGCCAATCGTCGTACGAGCGGTGCTCGCTCACGTGTGTCAGGCCGTTGGCCCGGGCGATGCGATCGAATTGCTCGAGCTGCTGCTGCAAGGTGGTCACGTCCGATGCGGCATCGCTCAAGGAGTCCGTCGTGACGATCTTCAAGTAGCGGACGCTCAAGGATGCCCGTTCCACGCGTGCGGAGAGCAGGGGCTTGTCGCGGACACTCTGCAGGGCTTCGGCGAATAGTCCCTCGGCCTGGGCAATGAATTCCCGGTTGAAGACCGATCTCGGCGGGCTGTCGAAGATCCGGAAATGCGCTCGAGGTTGGCCGGCCCGCTCGTGGACGAGATCGATATATTTTCGCAGCGCGGGGGCAGCCTCTTCGTAGTAGCCGGCTAAGAACTCGTCGATCGCCCGCTCGCTGTCGTAGTCGGGATTCCACAACAGCTTGGCAATCAGCCAGGTGCGCAGTTCCGCGAGCTCGCCTGCCTGGGAAAAGTAGTTCGCCTCTTCATAAACGCCGCGCACGCCATGATTGGCAAAAAATCGCAAGTTCGGCCCGATCGTCCGCAAGTTCGGAAAGGGCATCAGGCAATTCGCGTAGTTGATGACGTAGTCCCAGATATAAAGTCGCTGGCAGATCTTCGACCAGGCGACGAGGTCGCCGGCGAACGCCGCGTTGGGCCGATCGGGCGAGTCGGGGGCCAGCGGATGGGAGAAGCAGCATTCGATGCTACAGAGTCGCACGATCATGTTGTCGCGCGGCACTGCCAGACGCGGCGGTTTGCGCGTGAACTGGTAGGCCAGGGTGTCGACCACCTTGTCGGGGAACTCGTCACGCACTGCGTCGGCCACGGCGTTCACATAGCGCAGGTAGGGGCCGATCGGCGACCCTTCCTCGGCGGCGACGCGGGAACATTCCGCGCACGTGCAATAGTTGAACCAGTCGTTCTGGCTGACCGAGAAAATCGTGGCCTCGGGCCGTTCACGCATCCAGCGGCGCACCGCATCGATCGTGATCCGCAAGACCTCGGGATTGGTCACGCAAAGCTGCGTTCGCCTGTCGATTCGCTTGCCTTTGACCTCGGAAAAGTATTCGGGATGCTCCGCGAAATGCTGCGCGGGGTCGAGAATCTGGTTAAACGTGTGGACGAAGGCCCCGTAGCTGATCTTGCCGCCGCGCGCCTCGTCAATGCTCGTATGCGTGCCGTTGAGCTTGTTGCGCGAGGCCCAATCGCCGTCGCGCGAATTGGGGTAGTCGGTCGCTCGATATTCGAAGCGCGGCACGAACGAACGATCGAGCGAGCCCAACACGATTCTCTCGCGGTGAGGAATCTTGGCCACCTCGGGCGTGAACCAACGGCAGCCGAGCTCGTCTTCCAGAAACGAATAGACTCCGTACAGCGTCCCGCGCGGACGGCCGCCCACGATGCACAGGCGCTGGCCTGCGCGGCGCAGCAGGTAGCCCTCGGGACCGAGTCGTGCCAGCTCCTGGGCATCGGCGACGTCGCGGCAGGCACCCGGCCCGACGAGAATCGCAGGCACGTCGGGCGCGGGTGGTTGCGACGTCTGCTCCACCAGGAAGGTGGCGCCCGTGATCTCGTGCAGCAACAGGGCCAATTCATTGGCGGCGTGCTGCTCGGCAACGGTCGCGCCTTCGGCGACGTGGATTTTGCATGAGGTTTTCCCGTCGGCGGCCAGCTCCAGCGGCGCCGAATCGTCGGCCCTGGCGAACGAGCCACACGCCATCCCCGCGAAAACGATGGCAGCGAAGGGCCAGGTTCGGTGCATAGGGTTGCGATTCATGCAATCAGGATTTCCCAGACGGACCTGCCGGGAACTGCTCCCGGCCGGCAACGGCAAACATTGTAACCGCTGCGTGCTTCGCCCCGTGTCGAGCGCATAGCGGCTTGCTTGACGATTCTCCACCCTACGATGCGCGGCCGGCGTGGCCGAGTCCCTGATCGGCGGCTCGAAAGAACAGGGGGAGCGCAAACCCTTCCTGTGTCACACCTTTTGAGGGATGGTCCTGAACCGTCGTGCGCGGCGCTGGCATCGCCAAACGCGGATTCTGGAGCCCACGGTGCGACGATCTATCTTCGAGGTACCGTCATCTCGGCCCGTTGATACGTGACATACTTCGGGTGCCGGGTCATTCTGGCTACGAACTGTACGAGTTTTTCCCGCAGGGTCGTCAGCGACTGGTGCTGGAGATTGCCGGGTAGCGCCAGCCGCCGCTGGAAGTTCGCCGGGCGGTAAGCCGGAGCGAAGCGCTGCAGCCGAGCCGGGTTGTCTTCGAACGTAGGGCGGGAGAGCTTGGTCCCCTTGGCCGCGTTCTTGCCATCGTTGAGCCACTGCTGGGCGGTTCGGCGACGGTTGTCGACCTCGGGGACATTCGTCGGGTACTGGGGGCGGTTGGTCACGATGAACCCTACGCGCAGGCACGGCTCGACCGCGTGCCAATCAACCTTGGCGACTGACCACCTTTCGCACCGCCACGACTTTGCCTGATTACGATGCCTGTGGTAGAAGGCCTTCGGAATGTGCGAGGGGCGCCCCGCTTGACGGGTGAGCAGGTGCTCGGTTTCACGCACCAGCATGGTATTGGCCGAATGCGCGCGGCAGTACGGCCTAGCCCGCGCGTTTCGGTATTTTGAGGATCGCGTCCCTTTGCCCCGACCGCAGACACTGTTGACGAAAAAACGCCGAGGGCGCCGGAGCGGCTCGCCCTTGTGGGGCGCGCTGGCCCAGGTGCTGTTTTTTGCGCTGCTGTTCTTCGGCGGCCTGGCCTTTCTGGCATTCGTGGTCACCTCGCTGGTCATTCCCGATTGGCGGGCCAACGCCAGCTTCGAGCAGACCGAATGCACGGTGCTCAAGAAACGCCTCGCCGAACGCCCTGGCGAAGAGGCACCGCGCTATCGCCCCGAGGTGTTGATCGAGTACGAGGTCCAAGGACGGCGCTATGAACTCTGGACCTACGACATCACCGGCACCTTCAGTAGCGATCATGACCGCGAACAGGCGAAACTCGACGATTTTACGATCGGCCGGAAATATCCCTGCTGGTACGACCCGCTGGCCCCCAACCGGGCCGTGCTCAAACGCGGCCATGCCTGGTACGCCTGGGTCTTGATGCTGCTGCCCCTGGCCATGATCGCCAGCGGCGGCAGCGGCCTGGGCTACATGTGGTTCACCTGGGGCACATCGACCGAGCGCCGGGCGGTGCTCGCCCAGCGGGCCGCGCATCTCGAGATCTTCGAGAACGAAGCCTCTGAAACCGACCAGTACCCGACGATCCCGCGCGACGCGGATCTCAGCGACAGCGCCGGCGTGCAGTTGGCCTATCGCCTGCCGATCCGCCAGTCGCAGGCCTGGATGGTAGCCGCCACGTTTGCGGTGACGATGGTCGTGAACTCGCTCGTGGCCGTGTTCGCCGTACTCGCCGCGCGCAGCCATAACGCCGGTCAGCCCGACTGGTTCTTGACGTTGTTCGTCATTCCCTGGGTTGCGATCGGCATTGCGACGTTCGTTTATTTCGTGCGCCATGTGTTGATTGCCACCGGTATGGGGCAGACGGTGCTCGAGATCTCGGGGCATCCGCTGGTGCCGGGCCGCCATTATCAAGCCTGGCTGTCACAGACCGGGCGCCTGAAGGTCTACCGGCTCGAGTGGTCGCTGGTGTGCGAGGAGGCGGCGACCTATCGACAAGGGACTAATACCCGGACCACCACCAAGCAGGTTTGCAGGATCGAGCTGCTCGTACGCGAGGATTTCGAAATCCGCCGCGGGCACCCGCTGGCCGAGCTGCGCGAATTCACCGTGCCGTTCGACGTGATGCACTCGTTCCAATCGCGGCATAACGCCGTGCGCTGGAAATTCGTCGTGCATGGCAAGCTGCAGGGTTGGCCCGACTATGTGCGCGAGTTTGCCGTCGTGATGATGCCGCCGCGCCAGGAGTCGCTATGAACGAGCCTCGCGTGACTTTGCGACTGGCCGGCGGCAAGCGCGAATATGCCCCGGGCGAATCGCTCGCGGGCGAGTTCCGCCTCGACGTGATCAATCGCTCGGATATTCGAGCCCTGGAGCTGTCGGTGCTGTGGTACACCGAGGGGAAGGGGGATGAAGACCTTGAGGTGCACTACTTTCTGCGCCAATCGGCCGACGAAGGCGACTACATCAATCCGCACCGACCGGGCCGATTCAGCACGCATCTGCCGGCGAGCCCGCTGAGCTATGACGGTGTGATCGTGAAGATTCGCTGGTGCGTGCGGCTGCGGCTGTTCTTGCCGCGCGGCCGCGAAATCGTCGAAGAGCAAGCGTTTCGCGTGGGTAGCTTGCCGCCGGCGCGAGCGGTCTTGCCGTGAGCGGCGCTGCGCCGGGGGTGGGGCCATGAACGCCGATGCCGCCGGGGTCCCCGCCGGAAACCCGTTTGCCACGCGGCACGTGCGGCCGGGACGGCTGGCCTTCCGTTTTCCCGCGATGGCCACCGCGACCGTCGCGTCGCTGCGGGCAGCGCTCGAATCGTGCGGTGGCTGGGGCCAGATCATCGGGCCGCACGGCAGCGGAAAATCGACATTGCTGGCCGAGCTTGCGCGCGACTTGCAGGACGCCGGCCACGCGGTGCAGCAGTTCGAAATGCACGACGGACAGCGCCGGCTCCCCGGCCGCGTGGCTGCGCGTGGTCGTGGCGGGCAGCGTTCGATGATCCTGGTCGATGGCTACGAACAACTCAGCACCTGGTCGCGTACGAAGCTCAAATGGACTTGCCGGCGGCGCGGCCATGGGTTGTTGGTCACCGCGCACACGGATTGCGGATTGCCCACGTTGTGGCAAACCGGCGTCGATCCCGACCTGGCCTGGCAAGTCGTGCGGGCACTGCTGCCCCCTGGCGACAGCACCATTGGCCGGGAAGAAGTCGCCGCCGCGCTGATCGCTCGGCGCGGCAATCTGCGCGACGTATTGATGGACTTGTACGACCGCTACGAGGCGCGAAGGTAGCGATTGTAGGGCCATCCTCGGCGACGCCGCGGGCAAATTCGTGCCGGAATCATTCACGCCCCGAGTAAGCGTGCCGTAGGGTTCGACAGGAACTCCCCGTCCCGCGCGACTCCCTGGCGCGAAGCAGATCGATCCCCTCTCGGGCGATGGACCGCAGGCACAGCTTGCCTGATCGGCAAGGTGTCGAGGTGCCGGCAATGCCGGCGCAAGCGGAATCTTTTACCAAATAGATCAACGATTGTTTGCGCTACTTGACACTTGAGTTGACCTGGGATTTAACAAAGTTGCGAAGCGTTTTCACCGCACGTGGAGCCCATCCAATGTTCTCTTCTCTTGTTTTGCGCCGCGCCGCTCTGGCCGGCTGCGTCACGGCTTCGGTGCTGGCGACGCCGAGCGAAAGTCAGGCCATCTTCCATTGGTTTCGTGGCTGCTGCGCACCGCGAACCGCGACCTACTATGCCCCCGTCGCACCGGTCGCGCCAGTAGCCACCGGTTGCTCGACGTGCATGTCGCCGTGTGCGACCGCCTGCGCGCCGGCCTGCGCCCCCGCGACGGTCTGCAACTACGTCCCGCAGACGAGCTACCGGCCGGTGTGCTACGCGATGCCGGTGACGAGCTATCGCCCGGTGACCTCGTGCGATCCGTGCACCGGTTGCCCGACGACGGCCTATCAGCCGGTGACGTCGTATGTGCAGCAGGTGCAATACGTTCCCCAGACGACGTATCGCCAGGTTTGCTCGACGTCGTACACGTCGGCCTATTACACGCCGTCGGTGAGCTATGCGGCGCCGGTGGCGCCTGCCATGTATTCGGCCCCCGCGGCCGCAGTGCCCGCCGCGCCGGCGGCTCCGGCCTGTTCGGCGTGCGCCACGCAGGCATCGTACGCCCCGGCGGCCGCTGCTTCGCCGGCCCCGGCCGTCAGTTATTCGGTGCCGACTCCGGCGATGCCGAGCTACACGGCCCCGAGCACTTCGACGCCGTCCTACGCGCCGCCCGTCTATACCCCGCCGGCTCCTCCGGCGGCGACTTCGCCGACGCCTGCGGCGCCGAACCCGGCCGACCAAGCGCCGACGCTCAATCCGCCCACGACGAATCTGCAGCCCGTGCCGCCGACCGCGCCGAGCATGCCTGCACCGCAAACGCCGATTCCGGATCCGAACGTGAGCGGCGCGCCGCAGCCGCCGGCCGTGCTGCCGCGGTTAGTCAATCCGGATGAACGAACCACGGCAGTGCCGGTGCGCCGCGCGGTGTTCTTCACCGCCGACGCGACGACCCCGGCGGTCGACACGCACCGTGGCCCCGCGGTCGATCGCGGACTGGCCGACGGCTGGCGTCCCTCGCAGCGCTAGCCGCCGTGCGTCGCCCCCGCGGCGATGCCGACCATCAAGGCGCCCACGACAGCCTGCCGTCGTCCGACGGCAGGCTGTCTCTTTTTCCGTGCTTGGGGCGGCTTGAAAATCAACGCCGGCTTCGGCGCCGTGCGGCGAGTCCCAGAGAGACCGTGCCCAGCAACAGCAGCAATCCGCTGCTCGGCTCGGGCACCGCGTTGACGATCACGTCGTCGAGCACCAACTCGGTGGTGAAGTTGGCCATGCCGTAGGCGCTCAAGTCGAAGTGCCCCCAGTTGATGAATCTGATCGTCACCGGGAGGCTCGTATTGAGGGGCGTAAAGACGAATTCGTACAGGTGCGACATGCCAAACGTGTTGTTCACACCGTTGGGCACGCTGAGGTAGTTGATCGGATCGCCCGCGAGCGTATTGGTCACCTGCAGGCCGAAGATCCCGCGCTCGGCGAACACCTGGTTAATGCCGGCATCTTCGCCGGAGACCCAGAACGAGAACTTGTAATAGGGCGATGGATTGGCCGGCGTGTTGATGGTCTGCGCGAGGATCACCGGCTGAGTGGCGAAGAAGGTCGTCATCGTCGGCGTGGACGGAAACGTCACCGAGCCGTTGGCGTGAAACGTGGGCCCTTGGCTGGGCAGCACCGGGCCGCCGTTGCCGAAGTACAGCGCGTTCGAGCCGTCGGGAATCACGTCGCTGCCCTGCAGGCGCAAGGGCGCCCCGTTGTCGTTGCCCCAGCTTGCATAGGCTGGCGAGTCACCCGAGGTGGTCCAGCCCGGCGGTGCGGCGAAGGGCGTCAGCGCGCTGCCGGTGGCCCAGTAGTAGGTCGAGCCGCTCGGCGGAGCGCCGGTCTCGAAGCTGCCGTTGGTGACGAGATTGCCGGCGTGCGTGGCGCCGATTCCGGAGGTCATCGTGAGACCGGCCAGACACGGCTGTGGCGCGCCCAGGCAAGCAAACAGGCAGGCCAAGTAAAAATTCCGCCACGAACATCGTTTCATGAGACCCTCCGCGCGTTGTGCGATGAAAAGAATGGAGCGAAGCACCCCCCGGAGCTGGCAGCCGTGCTGCGGACGGTGGCGATTCTACTTCGGCCATTGTCTCCGCGCCTGTCGTCCGTGTCGTGCGCGGCGAGATTCTGCCGGGCCGCGCGCTGCGGCGGGCCGCTGGTCGCCTGCAGGGCCCGGCGATAGACTCAACGGAACTGGCTGCTTTTCGCCGCAAATCGAGCGTCGCATGGCCGTTAATCTCACGCCGCAGTACCACAAGGCCGCCGAGCAGTACCGCCGCGCCTCGTCGGCGGCCGACGAGCTCAAGTGGCTCGAAGTGATGCTCCGTGAGTTACCGAAGCACAAGGCCAGCGAAAAGCTCGAATCGGACCTCAAGCAGAAGCTCAGCAAGGCCCGCACGGCAGCCGACGCCGAGCGCAAAGCAAGCAAGAGTACGGGGCAGGGGGTCAAGATTCCCCGCCAGGGTGCCGGCACGGTCGTTATTTTGGGCGGACCGAACGCCGGGAAGAGCCGGCTCCTGGCCGCGCTGACGCGCGCCACGCCCGAGGTCGCACCGTACCCCTTCACTACCCGGACGCCCCTGCCGGGCATGATGCCTTGGGAAGACGTGTCGGTACAGTTGATCGACACGCCGCCGATCACGACCGATTTCATGGAGCCCTACATGCAAGGGCTCATCCGAGGCGCCGATCTGGCCGTGCTGGTGGTCGACCTCGGAGCCGATGAGGGGATCGAGCAGCTCCAAGACCTCTGGAACCGGCTCGCCGCGACCAAGACCCGGCTGGCCCGGCAATCGCAGCTCGACGAAGAGGACGTAGGGCTTTCGTTCACCGGTACGCTGCTTGCGCCCAACAAGCTCGACTTGCCCGACGCCGCCGACCGGCTGGCGCTGCTGCACGAGCTATTGCCGCTCGACCTGGCCGAGTTACCGATCTCGGCCGAACAGGGCACCGGGCTCGACGCGCTGCGCCGCGCCCTATTCGCGGCGCTCGACGTGGTGCGGGTCTATACGAAGCTGCCCACGGCCAAGGCGGCCGACTTCGAAAAGCCGTTTACCATCCGCCGGGGTCGCACGGTGCTCGACGTCGCCGAGCTGATCCATCGAGATTTCGCCGAGAGCTTCAAGTTCGCCCGCGTCTGGGGCACCGGCGTCCACGATGGCACCGTGGTCAAGGCCGACTACGAGCCGCACGACCGCGACGTAGTCGAGATTCATGCCTAGACCGCGGCCGCAGGTATTACAGTCCAGCCTCATCAACCACCACAGATTGCATGCTGCGCAGGTAGTTGGCGCTCACGAACTATGCGGTGGCCATGCGCGGATGCGTCGCCCGTCGGCGTTTCCAGCAGCGCGCTGCCTACGGTGAGCAGGGGACACAAGACTCCCACGGCTGATCGCCGTGCTGCGTAGAACAACAGCCCCTGAAAGGAATTCTCCAGTGTCCCCGGTTAGCCCAGGGGCCATGGTCGGCGATCGTATGAGTCGTCGGACACCGGAACGAGTTTCGCTCAGAGTCTGGTCGCCTGCCATCCCGACGGCGCGGTCCGCGATCGGCTCTGGGATACGCTAGCTACCTTGCTACGAATCGGCAGCCAGGGGAAGCATGCCGAGATGGAAATCTTCCCCGGACCGCTCCCGGGGCGGCGCGAAAAGGCGACCGTCGCGTAGTATCATGCACCCGCTGTACCAGGTCACCGTGGAAGCTCGCCATGTCCGATCATCCCTTGCTCTCGCCGCGCAATCGTCGGATCGCGCGCTGGGCGGCGATTTTGATTGCCGTTTATCTTTCCGTGGCCTATTTGCTGCTGCCGCTGGCCTGGGAAAGCTATGCGCACCGTCATCCGGAGTTCGACGGCGACCCACGGATCACGACGACCGGCGACGACCATCCGGGCGATCCGCTGAACGTGGCCCTCGTGGCGCGCGACGAGGAACTGGCAGCCGCGATGCAGGCGGCCGGCTGGTATCCGGCCGCTGCGCTGGGCCTGCGGAGCGATCTGGAGATCGCCGGCGACACGGTGTTGTCGCGGCCCGACGTCGAGGCCCCGGTGAGCAACCTCTTTCTGTTTGGCCGTAAGGAAGATCACGCGTTCGAGCAGCCTGTCGGTGATAACCCGCGTCAGCGCCATCACGTGCGGTTCTGGAAGCTCGATCGCACGAGCGACGATGGACGTCCGGTTTGGATCGGCGCTGCCTCGTACGATCTCCGCGTGGGACTGAGCCACACGACGGGCCAGGTCACGCATCACATTGACGGCCATGTCGACGTCGAGCGCGACCATCTGTTCAACAATCTACGAGATGCGGGCAAGCTGCAGTCCGACTATTACGTCGACGGCTTTCACACCCGGCGCGCCGGCAGCAATGGCGGCGGCGACCAATGGCAGACCGACGGCCGGTTGCTGGTGGGCGTCGTAAAGCCGGCGCGGTAGATCCTGCAAGGCGACTTGTCGGCGCTCGCGCGGCCGATCCTAAGGCTCGGTCCACGGCTGGCCGGACTGGTAGCGAGTCTGCCGCTTTTTGACCATCTCCATCAAGTCGCCGTGGTCGTCGCCTTGGGCCAGCGCGGTTTCGATCGTCGACAAGGCCCGGGCAAAGTCGCCGGTCGCGGCATAAGCGGCCGCCAGGGTGTCGAGTTCGCGCGCCGTCAGCGGAGCGGGAATCAATTCGGCGAGCGTCAGGGCCCGCGGACCGTCGCGCAATGCGGCGTCGGCGCTCGTCGCCAGCAGCCAGGCCAGGTTGTTCAACACCGGGCGCGGCGGCGAGCCGGGCGTCGCAGCAAGAATCGCTTCGTACTCGCGTGCTGCGGCCCGATGGTCGCCGGCCGCCATCCAGGCAGCTGCCAGGCTGTTGCGCGCCGCAAGGCTCTTCGGCGCGAGGCGCAAGGCCTCGCTCAGTTCGTGCGCAGCGTCGTTTAACTGGCCGGCCAGCAGCAACAACTCGCCGAGTTCGCGATGTGCCTCCGCGTAGCCGGGCTCGATGCGGCAGGCCTCGCGGGCGTGCCGTAGGGCCTGCGCCGCCTGGCCCAGGTTTCTGAGCGCTCGGGCATAGTTCAACTGGACGTTCGAGAATCCCGGCTGCACGGCCAGCAGCGCGGCGAATTGCTTGCCCGCTTCGGCCCAGCGGCCACAGCCGCTCAAGGCCTCGCCCAGGTTGTTGCGGATCTTCAAGTCGTGCGGTTTCAGGGCCAGGGCGCGCTCGAAGTCGCTCACTGCCGCCGCCGGATCGCCCGATCGCAAGCGGGCCAGGCCGAGATTGTTGTAGGCATCGGCGAATTGCGGATCGAGACGCGTGGCATGCTCGAGCTGGGCGATGGCCTCGGCGGTACGCCCCGCGGCGGACAGCGCGATGCCCAGGTTGTTCATCGAGAGCTCGCTCGTCGGGTTGACTTCCAAGGCGTGGGTAAACATCGCCACGTCGCTGCGCCAAAAAGTCGTCTGTCGAAAGGCGAGCGCCGCCCACAGCACGACGACGGTCGCCAACGCTGCGCGCAAGGGTGCTTTGCCTGCGGCAAACCCTTGCGCCGCTGCCAGCCCCACGGCGGCCATTGCCAGATAGGCAAAGCGATCGGCCACGGTGGAATGTCCCTGAAAGACAAACGGCGTCAGCCCGAGCGACGGCGCGCATCCGGCGATCGCGAGCAATACGACGGGCCAACACGGCCGTGCCGCCTGCCACAGCGCGACGACAACCAGCACCAATGCGCACCCGGCCGCCGGCCACCAGCGCGCCGGCTCTTGCAAGAGCCAGTAGGGCGAGCGGCCGTAATCGGGTCCGAGGTTCAGCGGCCAGGCGAATTTCTGCGCGTAATGGCCGAGTGCATCGAACGCGATGAGAGGTCGCGCCCAAAGGGGGCTAGTCCGCGCCAACTCGGCGCGATGCTGCTGCGCGCTGGTCACGATCGCCAGGACCACCACGGCCACAAACCACGGCGCCAGTCTTCGTGCCGATTCGGGCCAGGGACGCCGCGACACAACCGCGTCGATCGCCAGCGCCATCAGGGGCACGGCCGCGGCAGTCGGCTTCGATAAGAGTGCCAAGGCGAAGCACAGCGACGCGACGATATATCCACGCCAACTGGACGGCGGGCCGACATAGGCGGTCAACGCCGCTAGTCCGAAGAACCCTGCCAGCAGTCCACGGGTTTCGGTCACCCAGGCGACCGACTCGACCTGAAGCGGATGGACGGCAAATGCTAAAGCGCCGAATCCGGCCGCGAGTGGTGAAATCCCCAGCCGCCGTAGCCAGAACAGCACCAGCACCGCTGTGCCCGCGTGCAGCAACACATTGGCCGCATGAAACCAACGGGCATCGAGGCCCCCCAACGCGGCGACGGCCAGGTAGCAGCTATACGCCACGGGGGCGTAAAGTCCTTCGTACGGGGCGAGCCAGAATCGGGCGAGGTGCGCCGCCGACGGCGGTCGCAACGCGGTGTTCTCCGTGACATTGAGCGGGTCGTCGTAGATCGAGAACGGATGCGCCAGCGTCGCCGCAAACAGCGCACAAGTGAACCCAAACACCAAGACGGCTATTCGCATCGCAATTCGACCGGGACGGGCGACACCCTGCAGGCCGCCGGCAGGAAATGGGCTTATCTTAACGACTGGCGCAAGGGGGCGAAGCCGCCGTGCGGCGATTCGGGTATCTTCGACGAAGAGTCACCGCCGAACGCCGCGCACCGCGCCGTCGTTCTCGTTATCCCCGCCCATCCTGCGACCATGAACAACGCGCAACTCGGGGCCGCCTTCGACGAGATCGCCGACATCCTGGAGTTCCAGGGGGCCAATCCGTTTCGCGTGCGGGCCTACCGCAACGCGGCCCGGACGATCCGCGATCTGCCCGAGTCGATCGCTGGGATCGTCGCCGATCCGGAGCGGAGCCTGACCGACATCGAGGGGATCGGCACCGACCTGGCCGAAAAGCTGACGACGCTGATCGAAACCGGCCGGTTGCCGATGCTCGACGAGCTGCGATCAGCCGTCCCGGCGAGCGTGCTGCTGTTGATGCGGATTCCCGGCGTGGGCCCGAAGAAGGCCGCGCACCTGCACCAGGACCTCGGCATCAATAATCTCGACGAGCTGCAAGCGGCCTGCGCGGCCGGCAAGGTCCGCTTGCTCAAGGGATTCGGCCTCAAGACCGAGCAGGCGATCCTCGCCGGTCTGCAAGTGGCCCGCGCGGGACAGGAACGAATGTATTGGGCCGAGGCCGACGTTTACGTGCAAGCCATCCTCGCCCATCTCCAGGCGTGTAGCGCCGTCAAACAGCTCGCAGCCGCGGGCAGCTATCGTCGGGGTCGCGAAACCGTGGGCGATCTCGATTTTCTCGTCGTGTCGCCCGACGCCGACGCGGTGATGGAGCACCTTGCACGGTTCGACGCCGCGGCCGAAGTGCTGGCCCGCGGCGATACGAAGATGTCGCTCAGGTTGCCGGCGGGCTTGCAGGTCGATTTGCGCGTGGTGCCGGCCGAGTCGTTCGGCGCGGCGCTGCAGTATTTCACCGGCTCGAAGGAGCACAATGTGATCCTCCGCGGCCGGGCCAAGGATCGGGGGCTGAAGATCAACGAGTACGGCGTGTTCGACGGCACGCGCTCGGTCGCGGGTCGCACGGAAAAAGAGGTTTACGCCGCGCTCGATCTGCCGGTGTTTCCCCCGGAACTACGCGAGGGGCGGCGCGAATTCGAGTGGGCCGACGCGGGCGAGCTGCCCAAGCTGATCGAGTTGGACGATCTGCGCGGCGATCTGCACATGCACACGGTCGCCACCGACGGCACGGCCACGATCCGCGAGATGGTGGCCGCCGCCCAGGCGCGAGGATTGAGCTACATCGCGATCACCGATCATTCCAAGCGGGTCACGATGGCCCGGGGGCTCGACGCGACGAGGCTGCGCCGGCAATGGCGCGAGATCGACAAGCTCAACGAGCGGCTCGAGGCGTTTCACGTGCTCAAAGGCGTCGAGTGCGACATCCTGGAAAAGGGCGGGCTCGACCTGCCGGACGACGTCCTGGCCGAGGCCGACTGGGTCGTCTGCAGCGTCCATTACGGTCAGAACCAGCCGCGAGAACGGATCACGGCGCGGATCCTCGAGGCCATCGAGAATCCGCATGTCGCAGCGATCGCGCATCCGACCGGCCGGTTGATCAATCGGCGCAAACCCTACGAGGTTGACCTCGAGGCTGTGATCCGGGCCGCTCATCAGCACCACAAGATCCTCGAGCTGAATGCCAACCCCGCGCGGCTCGACCTGGACGACGTGGCCTGTGCAGCGGCCAAGGCCCAGGGAGTTCCAATCGTCATCTCTTCCGATGCGCATAGCCCCGACGGCTTCAATGTGCTGCGCTACGGCATCTTGCAGGCCCGCCGCGCCGGCCTGACCGCAAAGGACGTGATCAACACCCGGACCTGGGCCCAGTTGAAAAAACTGCTGGCGAAATGAGCCTTGACCATTCGCGCGCCCGGGCGGCCGACGGCCGCAGGGAAACTTGCCGTTTCTTGCTTGCCAACGGCTCCGGAAGCAGTTTAGTATCAACGTCGATCGACTGGGGGTAGGTCGTTGTGTGGCCAGCCCCGTTTGCATCACGTCGATTTGCAGCCGGCGACAGCCCGCCACTCGGGGCCGCCGGCGCGAATCACCTCAAGGGGCAGCTCGTGACGTTCCGCCGGTAGAGTCCGCCACGGAACCCTGCTCGCACCGCCTTGCGATTCTGTCACGGGGCAGCAGCGCCCAGCGCTGTTCGCCCGCTCTTGTGCGGTACGGCCATGCTCCAGGTGTGTTGCGAACCTTTCGGCGCACTTGCGCCGCTGGTTCGCCCTGTTCGACCGGTCGCGAACGTTGCCGATGCTCTTCCTTGCCTTTCCCAGGGAGCACAGGGCATGAAACGTTGGGTAACGATGGCGCTGGCCGTATGCCTGTTGACGCAGTCCAGTCGGGCGACGAGCCGAGACATTCTGTTGATCGACGACTTCAGTGGCGGCTTCGGTCCCGCGGTGGGGTTGCTGAGCGGCGCCGGGCACAACGTCACGCAGATCATCAACGAGCAAGCGGCAGGCTACACGCACTTGAGCGATGCGGCACTCCTGGCCAATTACGACATGGTGGTGTATTCGGCGCGCGGCAATGTGGCACCGTCTGCGGCGGCCCTGGCGGCGTTCGACGGTTACGTCGCCGCTGGCGGCGACGTGTTGGTCACCGGCGTCACGGAATCCATCGGCGGCAGTAACCTCGACGCTTTTCGATTCGGGCGGCTGCTGTTGCCAGAATTCAGCTACTTCGAACCACCCACCCCCCAGGTCGTGACCACGATCGATAACTTCATCACGCACGGGCCGTTCGGCGATTATCGCGGCACCGCGAGTGCGCATTCCAACAGTTACGACCAGGTGTTTGCCAATACCGGGCTCGGTGCCGTGTCGCTGGTGCGTTCGGCCGCGGGTGGGAGTGACAAGATCGTGTACACCGATCTGCCAGGCGCGGGCGGCTCGGTCGGCATCTGGCAAGGACGCAACGGCTTTCTCGCGCAGCCGGCCCAGCCGGACTTTTACGATGCCGACGTGTTTCAAGGGCTGTTTTTGAATTGGGCGGCCGGCGGTACGACCGCGCACACCGAGGTGACTCCGACCGTCTACTCGATGAACGAGCACCCCGTCGCTTCGACGCTCAGCATCGACGTCTATCTCGGCGATCCTGAGGTCGACGGGGCCCTGCTCGGCAGCATCAATAACCTCACGTTTTCCCACGGCGAGGCGAAGCTCGTCGGCCATCTCGATGCCGGCGGCAATGGCCAGGTTGCGATGACCGAGATGACCGCGCAAGTCAACGACGTGCTCAATCGAAAAGTTGATTTGGACATCCTCGGCTCGATTCGCGTCGACCTGGAAAACCTGGCGATCTACGGCGGCAGCCGTCCCACGAACGTTGCGGGACATGCGTTCGAAGTTGGCCAGGCCGACTATTACACTCTGGGCCTCTTGAGCGTCACGGCCAGTTTGCACGACCCCACGGGCCCCATCGCCACTTTGCTAAGCGGTTCGTTGCCGCTGGACATCGTGATCCAAGATCCTTTCTTGGGCGGCAAGAGCGACTTTCCGGACGCGGTGCTGCCGGGTTCGTTCGATCTCGGCCCCGGGCTGCTGTCGGACAAGGCCGAATACAACCTGGGAGTCGACGGCATTCCGCTCTATTTGACTTCGCTCGGCAACGGGGCGAGCTTGTACCTCAAGGTGCGCGGCGATCTGCATTTTGCCGCGGTGCCCGAGCCGGCCGGCCCGGTCTTGGCTGGTACCGGGCTTGTGGCCCTGCTGGCAGGAGTCCTGCGGAGACATGGCGCGAGTTCGAAGCGCCGCCCCGGTTGACGGCCGCGGCGGCGCAGCTTCCCCGGGGAAGCCGGGCTTGGTAGGCTAACCGCACCATTGCTTGCCAATCGCTTCGATCTCCCCCGCAAGGAGTTTCTTGCCATGATGCGTTGCCCTGCTCGTGCCGCGTTTCCGCTGATGCTCGGGTTGGCCGTCCTGCTGCTGGGCGCGCCCGCCCTGGCTCAGAGTTCGGCCGCGAAGACCGCGGACAAAGATGCCAAGGGCCCGGCGGTCCTCAAGGTCGCCGCCAACACGGTCGACACCGAGTCGGGCAAGGTACGCGGCCTGGTGCAAGGCGAAGCCGAAGACGTGCATTGCTACAAGGGCATTCCGTTTGCCGCGCCGCCCGTCGGCGAGCTGCGTTGGCGCGAGCCCCAACCGCCGGTCGCGTGGACCGGCGTGCGCGAGTGCTATGAGTTCGGGCCTTGCTGCACGCAGAAGGCCAGCCCGTTTCTGACGCAGATGCCTGGCATGGCGCTGTCGGCACCGCAGTCGGAAGATTGTCTGTATCTGAACGTCTGGACGCCGGCCAAGCGCAGCGAGCAGCCGCTGCCGGTGATGGTGTGGATTCACGGCGGCGGTTACATCTGGGGAGCCGGTTCGCAACCGGTCTACGAGGGCAGCGACCTGGCTCGCCGCGGCGTGATCGCCGTGACGATCAACTATCGCTTGGGCCACCTGGGATTCCTGGCGCACCCGGCGCTGTCGGCGGAGAGCGAGCACAAGGTCTCGGGTAACTACGGCATCCTGGACCAGATCGCCGCGCTTCGCTGGGTGCAGAAGAACATCGCCAACTTCGGCGGTGATCCGCAGCAAGTGACCATCTACGGCGAGTCGGCCGGCGGCGGCAGCGTGTTCACGCTCATCGCTTCGCCTCTGGCGGCCGGGTTGTTCCAGCGGGCCATCGCCGAAAGCGGTCCGTCGCTGACAATGGCCGGTCTCAAGCAAAAACGCTATGGCCATCTGCCCGCCGAAGAGGCCGGACTGCTGGCCGCCAAGACCCTGGGCGTAGAGAACTCGGGCGACGCCTTACAGGCGCTGCGCGCTCTGCCGGTCGACGAAATCATCAGCAAGACCTCGAGCATGGAGGGGTCGGGTGAATTCTCGATTCGGGGCAACGTGCTGTCGATTGCCCCGGTCGTCGATGGCTACGTGCTGCCGGACGACCCGATGAAGCTGTATGCCGCGGGGAAAGTGAACGCTGTGCCGTTGATCGTGGGTGCGAACAAGGACGAGGCCACGCTGTTCACGATGTTTGCCCCGTTGCCGAAATCGATCGAGGCGATGGGCAAGATCGTCGATACCGAATTCGGGCCGCTGGCCGGCAAGATCAAGGAACTCTACCCGGCGGCCAAGCAGGCCGAGATTCGTCGCGCGGTGGTCGATCTGGCCGGCGACGTGATCTTCCTGGCGCCGGCCCGTTACGTGGCGCGTTCCGTGGCCAAGGCCGGGGCGTCGGTGTTCACCTATAACTTCGCGCACCGGCCGCCGGCGCCGACGGGACCGATGTTCGGTGCCCATCACGGTGCGGAGATTCCCTACGCGCTCGACAATATCGAGATCGCCACGGGAGCCCGGGAGAGCGACATCAAGGTTCGCGACTTGATGACCGGCTACTGGGTGCAATTTGCCAAGACGGGAAACCCGAATTTCGAGGGCGCGCCCGCCTGGCCGACGGTCACTGCGAGCGAAGATCCCGTGCTGATCATCAGCGATGCGCCCGAGGTGAGCCAGGGATTTCGGGGCTCGCAGCTCGACGCGATCGACGAATTCATGACGATGTGGGGCAAGGAATAAGCCGCGGTTTGGCGGTGCGCCTCACGATTGTCGGTGCCTGCGTCTCCGCGCGTCAGCGAGCTTGCGGAGACGCGCCCGAGAGCTGCTCGAGGGCCGCGGCAACGGCCGGTCGGGTGTCGTCGTCGGCGACGGTCAATAGTTCTTCGCAGATCGCCCGCGCTGCGCCGACGTTGCCGCGCTGAGCCAAGACGCGCGCGGCCAACAGGCCGGTCTCGCCAGCGCGCGCCGGGTCGAGCTGGCACAACGTGTGAAACTCGTTGACCGCCGCCTGGCCGTCGCCACCGAGCGCTGCGACCAGCACGAGCCCTGCGCGCGCGAGCGACCGGCTCGGATCGGCATGGAGCGCGGCCAGGTAATGCTCGCGTGCATGCGGCCAGTTGCCCGTCTGCATCGCGGCCTGGGCGAGCAAGACGCGGATCACCGCGTCCGCGGGCGCTTGTTGCACGGCGTCTGCGGTTTTCGCCACGACCCGCTCAGGATGTTGCGTGTCGATCCAGAACTGAAACGCTGCTGCCCAGACGACAGCGTCAAATTGCTGGGCAACCAGTTGGTCGATCTCCTGCCCGGCTTGCGCAGCCCGGCCGAACCGCGCCATGGCCTGCCAGCGCGCGATCAATCGTTCTTGCGGCGAATCGCCTGGCCAGTGGCACTCTTCGGCCCAGCGGCGCGCGGCAGCCGGCTAAACAGGCGGCGCTTCGAGCCAGAGTTTGTCGAAGGCGTAGGCAATCGGCGGCGAGGCGGCGCCCGCGATGAGCTGGTCGCCCGCTTCCAGGGGAACCTCGGGGCGCCAGGCGTGGTCGGCCCCCCAGAAAAACAGCGGCGGCCGCCCGGGGCCGTGCACCGCCGCGTCGAGGTCCTGTCCGCTGAAATGCGCGAACAGCTTGGTGTTCAACCCGATGTCATAACCGTGAAACGGATGGTCGACATAGCCGAAATCGGGCAGCGCGAGAAACAAGCCAAAGGGGTAATTGCTGACGATGTAACGGTCGCGGTGCTGCGCGAGTCCCTGGTAAGCCGCGAGAATGCGCCGATGGTTGATCAAGTACTCGTGGCTTCGTTCCAACACGGCCGGCCAGTAGGCGTATCGCGCGCCGACGCGCGGCTCGAGCGTTGGCAGCAGGCCACCGTTCCAATTCAACACGTTGAACGCGCACATCACCGCGAACGCCCCGGCGACAATCGCCCGTCCACGCTGACGCCCGAGCAGGCCGAACAACCCGAAGGCCGCCACGAGAAACAGAAACGGAATGCCGAGGGTCCAGTAGCGAACGTAAAACGCCGCCCAAGCCGTGAGCATTCCGACGAGCAACACGACAAGCCAGGCAAACAGCACGACGTTTCGAACGGCGTGCGGGGGCCGCGGGCCAGGCGCTGCGGTCGTGCGGCACTGCGCTGTCACGCCCATCAACCCGGCCAGCGCGGCCACGGCGAACACGACCAATAAATCGGGGCACAAATAGGTGGTCGCGTCGAAGCGGAAGAACCGGTGCGCTTCCCAATACGCGGCAGGTTGCATGGCAAAGCTGGGCAGATCGAGCACGCTGAACGACCCGCCAAGGGCGCTGGCCAGCAATTGCCCCATCAGCGCCAAACCGAGTACCACGAGCCCGCGTTTGCGCCGCCGAACGTCTTGCGGATCGCTGGGCGCCGGGAAAATCCGGGGCAGATATCGCGGTCCCAGGAGCAAAACGAACACCTGGCAGATCGCGGCGAACGAGACGATGGCCCCGATACTCTTGATGCCGAACGCCAGGGTCGCGACCAGCGCGGTGGCCACGTAACGTTCACGCGCCAGCAAGGCCGCGGCGGCCACGCCGCAGGCCGCGACCGGCAGATCCATGCCGATCAATTCGCTCTGCACGCAGAACACCGGGTTGGTCGCCAGCGCCGCCGCCGTGAAGCCCGCCGCCAGGCTTCCCAGGTGCGGTTGAAGCTGGCAGTACACGCATGCGACGATCGCTGCCGCGAGCAGAAAATTCAGCAGGTGAAACGTGGCGATCGTGAAGCGGACGCTGTGCGACGCCTTGAGTACGATGGCGATCAGCGTCGGCACGATGCTGACGATGTAGTTCTTGGCCGCTTCCGTGTCTGGTCCGGGCTCTTCGGTGAGCAGCCGGTGATAGTCGAAATTGGTGTGAGCGAGATAGACGCCCTCGAACCACACGCCGCGCGCCTGGTCCAGCGTGGGCGGCAGCAAGATGACTTCGGATCGCGCCACGCACCAGGCGACGAAGCACAGCAACGTCGTCGCGATGAACCGGCGGCGGCCGGCAGCCTCGGGATGAGTCATGGCGCGGGGAAACGGCGTGAGGTTGTCGGTCGCCGCGGTGGCCCGCAGTCGCTACTTGCACCCGCGGTGCTTACTTCCCCGGTTTGGGTTCGTCTTGATTCTCGTCGAGCTGGGCCTTGGTGACCTTCTCCAGCGGTACGCCGCCGGCAGGCACCTCGCCTTGCGCGATCCAGACGACGGCATTGAGCACCAACCGGCGGAAGTCGTCTTTCGCCCAGTTGTGATGGAAGTGGCCGCCGGTAAACCCGAACCCGCGTCCTGCACCCGGGCGCTCCGAGACCCAGGCCACGTGCTGAGGCTGGCCCGCTTCTTTGCGGACGAAGGGGTTGCCGCTGTGTGGACCGTCGGGCCGGGCGAGCGTACTCTCCGGCGGAATGGCCGACAGCACCGGAGTAACCCCCTGCATGTCGGGACGGAACCGCATGTGGTAGTACCACTCGTCCGCGATGGCGAAGGGCTGCACGCCGCGCGTCACCGGATGGTCGGGCAACGACGTGAAGTTGGCCGTCCAGTGGGGATTCACCGACCAGTGCGTCTCGAAGTAGCCGCCGATCCAATCGAGCATCGCGTCGCCAGGCTTGCCCTTGGGGATCTCGACGGCGTAGTGCAGACAGGCGATGCCGACTCCCTGGTTCGACAGTGCCGAGACTTCGTCGAGGTGGTCCATGACCATGTGCCCCTCGCCGCCGTCGCTGTACATGACGATGGCCGCTGCGCCGGCAAAGGCTGCTTGGGGATCCTCGGGCCAGCCGTTGCGCACGACGTCGGCGTCGAAGTTGGGCATGCCTTGCTCGAGCGCCGCGGCGAGCAGTACCGAGCCGGCGTAGTGCTCGTGCTGGCCCCAGCCGTGGCTCGGCTTCCCGGCGACGAACACCACCTTCTTGCGCGTCGAGTCGTCGTCGGCCCGCACGAGGGTCACTTGGGCCAGCGCCCAGGCAGCGAGGGTCAACAACCAGACACAACGCATCGAGCTCATGGAGTCACTCCGCAGAAGGCATCGCGAATGGTCGCAGGCGCGACCGGTACTTGGCCGCCAAGATAATCGGCCGCGGCGCCGGCACCAAATCGCACCAGCATCAATTACCTAGCTGCGACAGGCGCTATCGGGCCGGCGCGGCCGTGCGGCGCGCCAGGACTTCGAGACGATAGCCCGTCACCTCGAAACCCTGCTGCGCCAGCCGCTCGACGAGGCGGGGGTCGAGTTTGATCAGCAGTTGGTTGTCGAACGAGGCCGGCAAATCGTGAACCTGCCCGGTCTCGACGTCGCGCAAGTGATAGTGGTCCTCGCCGCGGGCGTCGTAGCGTGCCGTGCCATTGCCACCGCTGAGCTTGGTGGCCAGCCGGGCCGCTACGAGGGCCTCCAGGGCCTTGTAGACCGTCGCCAGGCTGATCCGCGGGAGCCCTTCGCGAACGGCCGTGTAGACCTCTTCGGCCGTCGGATGCGTCTGGACACTCGACAGGTAGGCCAGCACGGCGGCCCGTTGCTGGGTATACCGGCAACCGGCGTCGGCTAAAGCATGGCGCACAGCAGCCTCGTCGAGCGAGTTTGCGCCAACTGCGTCAAGTTGCGGCGACGTATTCATCACGCCGAACTATAGGTAGCCGCGCAACTAGCGTCAACGCAGCAGCTTCGGACGACGAGCGGTGCGCGGCGGCGGTTCACTTGCCGCGCCGGGGTTCCTTGACCGAAAAATTGGGAGACTTCTATAATCCGCGGTTTCTCATCAGCATTCCCCGCGACGGTAGTAACGGTAAGCGGCCCATGAAGATCCACGAATTTCAAGCAAAACAGATTCTTCGCGATGCCGGCGTGCCCGTGCCGCGAGGCATCGTGGCTCGGACCGCGAACGAGGCTGCCGCCGCGTTTCGCGAACTGGGCGGCTCGTTGGCCGTCGTAAAGGCCCAGATTCATGCCGGCGGACGCGGCAAGGGGAGCCTGCTCGGCAATCCGCAGCAGCGCGGCGTGCAACTGGTCCGCTCGGCCGAAGAGGCCGCGGCGGTGGCGGGGGCGCTCGTCGGCAATCCGCTGGTCACGATTCAGACCGGCGAGCAAGGCCAGGTAGTCCGCCAGGTCCTGGTCGAAGAGGGCTGCAAGATCGCCCGCGAACTGTACCTGGGGATCGTCGTCGATCGCTCGTCGGCCGGGCCCGTGCTGATGGCGTCGAACCAAGGCGGCATGGACATCGAAAAGGTGGCCCACGAAACGCCCGAGCTGATCTTCCGCGAGAAGTTCGCCCCCGACGCGGGCCTGCAGCCTTACCAGGTGCGCAAGCTGGCCAAGAAGCTCAACCTGCAGGGCGCGTCGGTGCGCGCGGCCGAGAAGTTCCTCACGGCGCTGTGCCGGGTGTTCGTCGCTTGCGATTGCAGCCTGGCTGAGATCAACCCGCTCGTAGTGACCGAGTCGGGCGAACTGTTGGCGCTCGACGCCAAGATGAATTTTGACGACAACGCCTCGTTCCGTCATGCGGAGCTGAGCAAGCTGCGCGATCTGGACGAGGAAGAACCCGCCGAGGTGCGCGCGGCCGCGGCCGGCCTGAGCTATGTCAAGCTCGACGGCAACATCGGCTGCCTGGTCAACGGTGCCGGCCTGGCCATGAGTACGATGGACCTGATTAAGCTGCACGGTGGCGAACCGGCCAACTTTCTCGACGTGGGCGGCGGCGCCGACGTCAAGCAGGTGACCGAGGCCTTTCGCATTCTGCTTTCCGACAAGAACGTCAAGGCCGTGCTAGTCAATATCTTCGGCGGCATCATGCGCTGCACAACGATCGCTTCCGCGGTGCTCGAGGCCTACAAGACCGTGGGGTTCAACGTCCCCCTCGTCGTCCGGCTCGAAGGCACCGAAGTCGAGCAGGGCCGCAAGATGCTGGCCGACAGCGCGCTCGATTTGATCTCGGCCGAGGGCCTGACCGACGCGGCCAAGAAAGTCGTCGCGGCAGCCGGCAAATAACCCAATTCAATCCTTGTACGGCGACGCAGCAGGCACGCCGATCGAACGAATCGCCAGACTATGAGCATTCTGATCAACGCGGAAACCAAGGTCATTTGCCAGGGCATCACCGGCCGGGTGGGTCAGTTCCACACGCGCGGCTGTCTGGAATACGGCACGAAGATGGTCGGCGGCGTCACGCCCGGCAAGGGCGGCGAGACGGTCGAGGGTGTGCCCGTCTACGACACGGTCGAAGAGGCCGTCGCCCAGACCGGCGCGAACGCGACGATGATCTTCGTCCCCCCGGCGTTCACGGCCGATGCCATTCTCGAAGCCGTCGACGCGGGCATCGCGACGATCGTGGCGATCACCGAAGGCGTCCCGGTGCTCGACATGGTCCGGGTCTACCCGGTCGTCAAACGCAGCAAGTCGGTGCTGATCGGTCCGAATTGCCCCGGCGTGATTACGCCGGGCGCCTGCAAGATCGGCATCATGCCGGGCTACATTCATCAACCGGGCAAAGTCGGCGTCATCAGTCGCTCGGGCACACTCACCTACGAGGCCGTGTGGCAGTTGACCAAGCTCGGACTGGGCCAATCGACCTGCGTGGGCTTGGGCGGCGACCCGATCGTCGGCACCTCGTTCGTCGATCTGCTGGGTTGGTTTCAGAACGACCCGCAGACCGAGGCGATCCTGATGATGGGCGAAATCGGGGGCACGGCCGAGGAAGAAGCCGCGGCTTTTGCCAAGGCGAACGTCACGAAGCCGCTGGCCGCCTTCATCGCCGGCCGCACGGCCCCCAAGGGCAAGCGCATGGGACACGCCGGGGCGATCATCTCGGGCGGCAAGGGGACCGCCGACGAAAAGATCGCGGCGCTGACTGCCGCCGGATTCGAGATTGCCGACAGCCCGGCCGACTTGGGCGCCGCCGTCGTGCGGGCGATCAAGCGCGCCGGCAAGTAACGGGCGGCCGGCGCCAGACAAGTCATCGCAGCGGCGCCGCACTATGGTCAAACTCCTGCGCTACGCGCCGTACGCCTGTCTCGCGGCTGCCGTCGCGCTCGTGTTTGGCCAGGCCGTGCGGTTCGAATTCGTCCAATGGGACGATCCGCTGCACATCACGCAAAACCCCTTCTATTCGCCGCTCACGCTGGCCAGCTTCGGCCGGCTGATGATCACGGCCTATTTCGGCCTGTATATTCCCGCGGCGTACGCGTTCTGGGCGGCGCTGTCGTTGGTCAGCCAGTGGATCAGCCCAGCCGACGGCGTGCGCTTCGATCCACGGGTCTATCACGCGGCCAACCTGCTGCTGCATGCCAGCTGCGGGTGGCTGGTCTATCAGGTGACGATGCGGCTGGTGCGTTCGCGCGAGGCAGCCTGCCTGGGAGCGCTGGTCTTCTTGCTGCACCCGTTGCAGGTCGAAAGTGTGTGCTGGGTGAGCGAGGCCCGCGGCCTGCTCGCGGCGGCCGGCTCGCTGGGGGCCCTGGCGCTGATCCTCGCGCCAGGTGAGTCGCCACCGGCAGCCAACGAGCGACGCGGCTACGGGCGGTTGGCCGCGACTCTGTGCTTCTTGCTGGCGCTGATGTGCAAACCGTCGGCCGTGACGTTGCCCTTGGTCGTGGTCGTCGTCTTGCATCTGACACGCGGTACATCTTGGCGCGGCCTCTGGAACGAATATTGGGACTGGTTCCTGCTCTCGGCCGTCTGGGTGCTGATCACGCGGTTCGCCCAGCCGACGGCCGAGACGCTCGCGCCGGTGGCCGTGTGGCAGCGGCCGCTGGTGATGGGCGACGCCCTGGCCTTCTACTTGGGCAAGCTTGTGTATCCGGTCGATCTGGTGATGGACTATGGCCGCACGCCGGCAGTGGCCTTGGCCCAGCGCTGGACCGCGGCTTGGGCACTGGTGCCCGTCGCGGTGCTTGGTGGGGCCTGGTGGTTGTTGCGCGGGCGAGCTGCGCGTGCGGGGATTGCCTTGTTTTTGCTGGCGCCGCTGCCCGTGCTTGGGCTGTTGCCGTTTCAATATCAGCGCATCTCGACGGTTGCGGACCGGTATCTGTATTTTTCGTTGGTCGGAGTGGCATTCATCGTGGCTGAGCTTGTCGTCCGATTCGGACGCGTCGGTACGGTGACCGCGGCTATCGTCGCGGCGCTGTTGGGGTGGCAAAGCTGGCAAACCGCGCCCACTTGGCACGACAGCATCGCGCTCTTCGAGCGAACGCTTGCCGTCAATCCGCGCAGCGTGCCGGCGCTGAACAATCTAGGCGTGCTCGCGCAGCAGCGGGGCGATCAAACGACGGCCGGACAGTATTATCGCCGGGCGCTGGCGATCAGCCCCCAGGAGGCCGAAGCCAACACGGGTCTGGGCACCGTGTTGTTGGCCGAGGGCAAGCTCGACGAGGCCTTGGCGCATTTCCAGGTGACGCTGCGTCAGATGCCGCAACTCGACCGGCCGAACGCCGGGGTCGCCAACATCTATCACCGTCAGGGCAACACGCGCCGGGCCGTCGAGTTCTATCGCCGGGCCCTGTCGCCTGATCCACGGGTGGCCGCGGCGACGCTCACGCCCGTCGAGACCGCCACGGCGGCGAACCAGTTTGCCCGCATCCTGGCGACCGATCACGACGCCGGCCTGCGCGACGGTCGTCTCGCGGTGCAGTGGGCGAGCCGTGCCGTCGCATTGACGCAATCGCAAAGCAGCGCCTCGCTCGACACCCTGGCCGCAGCGCTGGCCGAGGCAGGCGATTTTCCCCGGGCAGTTCAAGCCGCCGAGCGGGCCGCCGTCCGCGCCGCGCAAACGGGCCGGCCCGAACGCACCGCGCGCTACAAGGCCCACTTGGAAATGTTTCGCGCGGGCATGCCCTTGCGCGAGACGGCGGCCGAGCAACTGGCCCGCTGAGAGCCAGCGATTCAGGGCTTGGCCGGCGGCTGCTTTTGCGAGAGCAGGAACGCAAACAGGTGGTAGAAGTCGGCCTCAGGCACGAGGTCGGCCAGGTTGCCCGGCATCGGCGACAGCGGCGTAGCGCTGCGTTCGTCGATGTCGTCGAGCGCGACGCGCACTTCTTTCCCCTCGGCGTCGGCCAGCACCAACACTTGCCCTTCTTCGCGCAAGGCCAAACCGCTGAGGCTGCGGCCGTCGGTCGTGGCGACAAGCGTGCTGCGGAAGGCCTGGTCGACGTTGGTGCTCGGGCTCAGCACGTCTTCCAACAGCCGATCCAAGCCGCGTTGGCCGATGCCATCCAGCTCGGGGCCAATCTTCGTGCCTTCTCCGCCCAAGCGATGGCACGCCGCGCAGCGCTGCTTGAAGACGGCCTGGCCGGCGGCCACGTCGGCCGACGCACGGTGAAAGCCCTCGCGGCGCTGATCGATCAACTGCCGGACGCGTTCGTCGCGCGGCGGCAGTCCTGAGGTGAGTTGTTGAAGCTGTGCATCGAGCTCCGGCACGCCCGCCGCGCGCAATCGATTCTCGACGTTCAGCTCTTGGAGCAGCCGCGGCGAGGCTTTGCCGGCTTGGATCACCGCCAGCAGGCCTTCGGCACCTGGGCGGTTGGCCGCCAGCGCCGCGGCAATCTCGATCGCCAGCCGTTCGGGCGCAGTGCTCAATTGGGCCAACAGGGCCTCGCGCGCGGCGTCGTTACCGACGGCGCCTAACGCTTGTGCGGCCTTTTGTCGAAGATCGAGCGGCTGATCGGAAGAAGCGAGCAGCCGGGCCAGCAGTCCCACGGCCCGGTGACCGTCGATGGCGACGCACGCATCGACGGCGGCGGGCCGCAGCGCGGCCAGGGGTTGCGACTCGGTCAGCGCCGCGAGCGCATCGAACAGCTCGGCCAGTCCCAGCTCGCGGGCCAGGTCGATCCCCTCACGCACGGGGCCTTCTTCCGAGGCGGTGAGCAGCTCGTTGCCCAAACGCGTAGCCCAAGTACGAATCGTGGGCGTGAGCGCAAGACCCCGCGCGGCCGCGGCACGCTGCAGCGCTCGCAGAGCGAGCTGTTGCGTGCCGCGCTCGGTGGCTTGCAGGCCCTCGGCAAAACCGCAGGCCGCGGCGAATTGCTCAGGCGGCCCCTGTTGGGCGGCATGTTGCAGAAACTGGTCGAGTCGATCGCGCGGGCCGCTGGGGCTTTGCAGGTAGTCGAGCACGAAGGCGGCGGCTTCGGCGCTGGCGACACCTAAGCTGAGATCCGCTACCTGGCCGAATCGCTGCGGGTTGCCCTCGGCCAGACGGCGGGCCTCGGCAAAGGCCTCGGGCAACAACAGATGATCGCGCGCGGCCATTCGAATGACATGCACCAGGTGGGTGTCCTGCGGCGACGCCAGGCTCCAGGCCTCCAGGAGCGGGCCCAGCTGATCGAGGCGCGGGTGCCGGCCCAGCGCTTCGGCCGCGGCGCGGGCGACGAAAGCATCGCCATCGTGCAACCGGGCGAGCACCAGGCCTTGCACATCGCAGCCCGCGGCCGTCCAGTCGGCCCGTTCGGACAAGGCTTTTATCAGGTGGATCCGGACTACGGGCTCGCCGTCGTTGGCGAGCCGCAAGATGGTCGTACCGTCCAGCGCACCCAGGCGCTCGAGCACCCAGATCAAATGCGCGCGCTGGTCGGGAGTTGAATGTTCGAGCGCGGCGCGGGCCGGAGCGATGGCGGCCGAGCCAATTCGATCGACCAACTCGTGCGTGGCCATCGTGCGCAGTTCGAGATTGTCCTGCCGCAGCAGGGCGATCAACTCGTCGGCCGATTTCGAAGTGATGTCGGGCAGCGGCGCCAACGGCCGCGACGTCGGGTCGTCGCCCTTGTAGACGACGCGCCAAATCCGGCCGCGCTCCCGGTCGCGCCGGGGATGCGTCAAGGGCACCTCGTAGTGCCCGATGATGCAGTTGTAGAAGTCCAGGATGTACAGCGCCCCGTCGGGTCCCAACTGCACGTCGACGGGTCGAAACCAGAGATCGTCACAGGAAATGAAGTCGGGTTGCTCGACGCAATCGAACGTCGAGCCGGTCTGCGCCAATCGGTCGTGGTTGATCCTGCCCGTGACCGGGTTGCCGATAAACAGCGTGTCGCGATAGCTCGCCGGAAAATGATCGGCCGCATAGTAGACCACCCCCGCGATGCCGGTCGAGCCGTGCAGATGGCGAATCATCTGCGGGCCGAACCCCAGCCCGTCGTGCGGCTTGCCGAAGCTGGGGTAATACGCGCCGCGCAACAGCATGTAGACCGGCATCGAGTGGCAGTCGGCCGAGTAGAGGTTCATCCTCGGGTCGAAACACAACCCGAAGGGATTCACCTGGCCGTGAGTGAGTTGTTCGCAATGGGTGCCGTCGAGCTTCATCCGGAAAGTGTTGCCCGAGTTCATCACGATCTTCTGCCCGTCGCTGCCGGCGACTTCCGACGTGTTGGCAAAGCCGTGTGTGGCATAGACCCAGCCGTCCAAACCGCGATGCAGCGACGAGCACATGCCGTGCGTGTCTCGAAACCCGAAGGTGCCGACGAACGGCTCGCTGTGGTCGGGCACGTCGTCGCCGTCGGTGTCGGTGGCGAGAGACACCTGCGGAATGCTGTAGTACAGCAGCCCCGCCGAGGTGGGCAGCACGCCGATCGGGATGTTCAAACCCGAGACGATCGTCTCGATCTTGCCGGCATGCCCGTCGGGTCCGAATTCGCTGTAGCGGCGAATCTCGTCCCGTTTCGGCGCGTCGTCGGCGGCCGGGTAGGGATACTCGACCGATTGGGTGACATACATCCGTCCCCGGTGATCGAAGCGCAGATTCATCGGTTTGTGCACTTCGGGCTCGGCGGCCACAAGCTGAATCTCGAAGCCCGGCGGCAGGTGAAACATCTGCCGCTGCTGCTCGGGCGGCAGCGCCTCGGTCGGCGCGACGAGGGGCACTTCCTGAGCCAGGGCCGCGCTCGTCGCCACGGCGGCCAAACACCAAGTCATGCGGACGGCAAATCGCATCGAGAGACCTCGCATGCACCGTGAGGGGGTAGGGGGCCGGATGCGTACCGGCCCCTGTAGGGCAGACGCGCTAGTCTAGGTGGCGGTGATCGGCGGCGACAAGTCTTGCCCGCCTGCGACCAGGCGCCTCGGCCCGCGGCTTGACGGTTTTTTGCGCGAGGCGTAGATTCGCCCGTTTCCGACTCTTCGCGCTGTGACCGGCGCGGTTCTCGAGGCGCTCGATGGAAATCAGTACGTTTCGCTTTCCGACGCGCATGCATTTCGGCCCCGGGGCGCGGCGGATGCTGGCCGAGTTTGCGGCCACCTACAACATTGCCCGGCCGCTGTTGGTGACCGACGACGGTCTGGCACGGACCGAGGCTTACAAGCTGACGGCGCACGTGCTCGACACGGTTTGGCCGGGTGCCTGGCAGCCGTTTACGGGGATTCACCCGAACCCGCTCGAACAAGACATCGACGACGCGTACGAAGCCTACCGCCGCGCAAATTGCGACGGCATCGTCGGCCTGGGCGGCGGCAGCGGGCTCGACGGTGCCAAGGCGCTGCGGCTCAAGGTCGAGTATCCCGACACCAAGCTGGTCGACATCAAGCTCGATCAATTGCCGGCGAAGCTGGTGCCCTTCTGCGCGATTCCCACGACCGCCGGCACCGGCAGCGAGGTGGGGCGCAGCAGCGTCGTGACCGTACCGTCCATCGGGCGCAAGGTCGTCCTGGGCGGTCCGCCCATGATGCCCGAGTTGGCGATTCTTGATCCGGAATTGACCGTCGGCCTGCCGGCACATCTGACGGCCGCGACGGGCATGGACGCGATGACGCATGCCATCGAGTCGTATGTCTGTCCAGTGTTTCATCCGCTGTGTGATGCGATCGCGCTCGAGGCGATCCGCCTGGTGCGGTTGTACTTGCCGCGCGCCGTCGAGCAGCCGGGCGATCTCGAGGCCCGCGGCTACATGCTGATCGCCGCGTCGATGGGTGCCATCGCGTTTCAAAAGGACCTGGGCGCGGCTCATTCGCTGGCGCATCCGCTGTCGAGCGAATTCGCCGCGCATCACGGGTTGGCGAACGCCCTCGTGCTACCGACGACGATTCGGTTCAACGGCGAAACGAACTCGCAGCAATACGCGCGCGTGGCCGAGGCGCTGGGTCTGGTGCCCGATGCCGACCCGGCCCGCCAGGTCGCGGCCTGGCTCGAGGAGCTCAATCGCAGCCTGGGCATCACGCAGCGTCTGCGCGACTTGAAGATTCCGCGCGACGCGTTGCCCATGCTCGCGCAGAAGGCCTTTGAAGACGGCTGCCATTTGACCAACCCACGGCCCTGCACCGTGGAAGATCTGCTGCGGATGTACGAGGAGGCCTGGTGACGATGCATGCTGCCGTTTCGACCGCCGCCAACAAGACGTCGAGTCCCGCAGGCGCGATTCCCGATGCCCTATTGATTGGCGGCACCTGGCGGCGCGAGGCCAGCGGCGGACGCATCGAGCTGATCGAGCCGGCCACCGAGCAGGTTTGGTGCGCGGTGCCCGCGGCGGGCAAACCCGAGATCGACGACGCGGTGGCCAGCGCCGGCGAGGCCTTTCGGACCGCGGCCTGGGCGCGGATTTCGCCGCGCGAGCGCTCCAATGCGTTGTTCCGCCTGGCCGAGTTGATTCGCCAGCACGCCGACGAGTTGGCGCTGCTCGAGGCCCGCAACGTCGGCAAGCCGCTCGGCAGCGCCCGCTGGGAGATCCTGGCCGGGGCGCGCTGTTTTGAGTATTACGCCGGCGCGATTCCGCGGTTCGTCGGCGAGACGCTACCCGTCTCGGGGCAAGGCTTCGACTACACGCTGCACGTACCGATCGGGGTGGTCGCGGCCATCGTGCCCTGGAACTTTCCGTTCTGTATGGCGTGCTGGAAATGTGCCCCGGCGCTGGCGACCGGAAATGCGGTGATTCTCAAGCCGGCCAGCCTGACTCCGCTTACGGCGCTGGCGCTGGGACAACTCGCCGAACAAGCCGGCATCCCCGCCGGCATCTTTCAGGTCATCGCGGGGCGCGGCAGTCTGGTAGGCGATTACCTGGTCAGCCATCCCGGTGTGCGCAAGATCGCCTTCACGGGCGAGACCACGACGGGCGCGCGGATTCTCAAGCTCGCGGCCGACGACATCAAGCGCGTTTCGCTCGAGCTGGGCGGCAAGAGCCCCAACATCGTCTTCGCCGATGCCGATTGGGAGGCCGCGGCCGCTGCGGCACCGATGGCCGTCTTCGACAACACCGGCCAGGACTGTTGTGCCCGCAGCCGGGTACTGATCGAAGCGTCGATTTATGACCGGTTCGTCGAGGCCCTGGTGAGCGCGACCCGGGCGCTCGTCGTCGGCGATCCGCTGGACGCCCAGACACAAATTGGCCCGATGGTCTCGCAAGCGCAGCGCGAAACGGTCGAGGGCTACCTGCAGCTCGCCCGCCAAGAAGGCGGACGCATCTTGTGCGGCGGCGAACGCCCGAAATCGCCGGGGTTCTACCTGACACCGGCCGTCGTCGAAGGCCTGCCGAACGAGTCGCGCACCTGCCAGGAAGAGATCTTCGGTCCCGTGGCCTGCGTATTGCCGTTCCGCAACGAGCGCGAGGCGATCGAGCTGGCCAATGCCTCGATCTACGGGCTGTCGGGTTCGCTGTGGACGCGCGATCTCGAACGGGCCCTGCGCGTGGCGCGCGCGGTCGAAACGGGCGTGCTGAGCGTCAACACGAACAGCAGCGTCTATCAGGAGGCGCCCTTCGGCGGGTTCAAGCGCAGCGGCGTGGGCCGCGATTTAGGCATCGAGGCCATGCGGCTGTATACCGAAGTCAAGAACGTCTTCATACGCGTCAACGAAGAGGCCGGCGGATGAGTGCCAAGCACGATTCGGGTTTCCTGCCCGCGTGGTTTACCGCCGACGAAATCGACACGGTGATCGTCGCCGTGCCCGACGTCTACGGCCGCCTGTTGGGGAAACGTTTCACCTACTCGCACTTTGCCCGCAGCGTCGAAAAATCGGGCACACATCTGTGCAACTACCTGCTGACGGTCGACGTCGAGATGAACCCGATGCCGGGCTTTCGGCTGGCTAGCTGGGACCAGGGCTACGGCGATTTTCACGCGGCCGTCGATTTGCACAGCATGCGGCGGTTGCCTTGGCACCCGGGAACCGCATTGGCGATCGCCGACTTGTTGGACGCCGATCACCGGCCGATTGCCCCTTCGCCCCGGGCCGTGCTGCGCCGGCAGCTCGAGCGGCTCTCGAGCGCGGACCAGGTCGCGATGATGGCGTCGGAGTTGGAGTTCTACCTGTTCCACAACAGCTATGCCGAGGCGCATGCTCTCACGTTTCGCGACCTGACGCCGTCGAGCGACTACCTGATCGACTACCATCTGCTGCAGCCCGGCCGCGACGAAGACCTGATGCGCCGGCTGCGCAACGAAATGACCGATGCGGGCATCGTCGTCGAGGGGAGCAAGGGCGAATGGGGCCGCGGCCAGCACGAGGTCAATCTGCTCTATGCAGAGGCCTTGCAGATGGCCGATCAGCACGTGATCTACAAGTACGGCGCCAAGGACATCGCGGCGCAGCTTGGCCGGGCAATCACCTTTATGGCCAAATGGGACGCCCAGCAGGCCGGCAGCAGCTTTCATCTGCACACCAGCCTGTGGAATAAGAACGAGTCGCGCAACCTGTTTTGGGATGCGACGAAGTCGGCCGGCAGCGCCGTGTTTCGCCAGTTCCTGGGCGGGCTGCTCAAGTACGGGCGGGAACTGTGCTACTTCTTTGCCCCAACGGTGAATTCCTACAAGCGGTTTCAAGCCGCCTCGTGGGCACCCACGCGGCTGGCCTGGGCCTACGACAATCGCACCACGGCGCTGCGCGTCGTGGGCCACGGCGACGGCTTTCGCATCGAAAACCGTTCGCCGGGGGCCGACGCAAATCCCTATCTGGCGTTCGCGGCCACCTTGGCGGCCGGCTTGGCGGGAATTGCCGAACGGCTCGATTGCGGCGAGCCCTATCGCGGCAACGCTTATGAAGACGAAACGCTGCCGCGGCTGCCCCAGAGCCTGGAAGAAGCGGCCGAATTGCTGAACGCCAGCCAGGTGGCCCGCGCGGCCCTGGGCGACGAGGTCGTTGATTTCTACGTGCACACCGCGCGGCTCGAAGCCGGCCTGTACCGTGCCGCCGTGACCGACTGGGAGCGGCAGCGCTACTTCGAGCAGTTGTGAGTCGAGTGCCGCGGCCGGCCCGGCGGCCCGCCTGCATGTGCCGCGCCTGGCGTCAAAGCGGTGCCGGCCGGATACAATCGGCGGTGATGTTCAAAGAGCCCCCCTGGTCTTCGATCTGCTGGCTCGCTTGCGCGGCGTGTTTGTCGACGGCAGGCTGCAGCGAGCAACAGCAGCAGGCCCGGTCAGCATTCCAGCGCGGCCAGGCGGCCATGGAAGCGGAGGACTATGAAACGGCTGTGCGCGAGTTCTCGGTGACGCTCGAGCATCGCCCCACGGACGTCGAAGCGCTCGAGGCCAGGGCCGATTGTTGGGAGTCCTTACACGACTACGCCAAGGCAGTCGAAGATTGGAGCATGATGATTCGCTCCGATCGGGAATCCACGGAACTTGCCCGACGGTACGCGCGCCGCGGTGCGGCCTATTATCGCGAGCATCGCTATGACGACGCAATTCGCGACTACAACAACTCGCTGTATCTCGACGATCAGCAGGCGGACATCTGGGAATCGAGAGCCGATGCCTGTCGCGACGCAGGGCGACTCGGCGAGGCGCTCTACAGCATCCAAAGAGCCATCGATCTCAAACCGCAGGAATCGCACTTGCGGTTCCGCATGCGTGCGAGAATCTACGAGTCGCTGGGCCGCAACGACGAAGCGCTTTCCGACTATTATCGGGCCCTAGACACGACCCCCGACGACTATCGGGCCTACATCCTCTGTGGCTGGCTCGAACATCGCTTGGGCCATCGCGACGCCGCGACACAGGTCTTCGAAAGGCTGCGTGAGCACGCTGGCGATCTTCCCTGGGTGATCTCGGAATTGGCCGATTATTACCACGCCATCGGCGACGATATCGAAGCGATTACGCTCATCACCCACGCCATTGCCATAGAAAGCGGCGAGGATGGAGCCTTTAACGATGCCCGGTATCGCATGCAGCGTGCCGAGTGGTTTGTCGAGCTCGGGATGCTTCCCGAGGCGCGGGCCGACTACGAGGCCGTCCTGGCGATGGACGAGGACGACTTCGCCGCATCGTTCCGCAGGGAAGCTTTGCTCGGCAAATCCAAGCTGCTGTTGAAACTCAAACGGCCCAGGCAGGCAGTCGAGGCCGCGAAAGCTGCTGCGGCGCTGGACGAGCGCGATTCCGAAGCATATCGCTGCCTGGCGGCGGCACTCGTGGCCAGTCACCGCTTAGATGCGGCGCGGATGGCGCTCGACGAAATCATCGACCGCACGGGCGCCTTAGTCGCGCGCGCCGATCGAGCAGAGATCTACGAACGGCTCGGGCGCCCCGACCTGGCGTTGGACGACGCCGATCACGTCTTATCGGTGGTGCGCGATCCGGTCTGGTATGGTTTAGACGAAGCCTACGGGCGGGCGAGGGTGTTGCGCGGCCGGATTCTTGCCGCGCGCGGCGAGGGAGACGCCGCACAGGCGACGCTGGCCGGCGCAACGCAGTGGACCAGCGACCTCGAGGCGACGCTCGAAACGCGGGCCGACGCCTGGCAGCAACTCGGCAACGAGCCCGCCGCGGCGCTCGACCGTTTTCGGGCGTGCCGCTTCGGCGGACTTAGCAAGCCGTCGCTCGACGACTGACCGTGGCCGCTGTTTGCCGGGCTCTTGGGCGGCACTGGCGGCCGGCTTACTTGCGCCCGCCGGGATCGATGCCTGGCGGCTCGGGCGTGGCCTCGGTGATGATTTTCCAGGTGGCCCCCATTTCGCGCATCGCCCGAAAATCTCGCGGGGCATAACTGAATTCGAGGTGCGGCGTCGCCTGCGGCTGCCCTCCCTGGAACCGCGATTCCATCTCCGCATCGAGCACGCCGGTTACCAGCAGCGTGCGCTCGACGGGGTAGGGGGCTTGTCCACGGCGGAAATGGTCCTGGATGGCGTGTGACAGCGCCTTGAAGAGATTGCGGTTCTGCCAGGGGCCAACGTAAAGGCTCGTCGCCTGCGGGGTCGCGTTACCGTCGAGGCGGCAGGCAAAGTTCCAGCGCGTGCTGCCGCTGCCCAGTTTCAGGCCGATGGCCCGGAGCCCGTCGGTGTAGGTCAAGAGCACACCGTGCGCCGAGTTCGGATCGCCACCGGCCGCGGCGATCTCGCGGAGCGGCTTGCGCTCGCCAAGTTCGGCGGCCATTGCCAACTCGGCCAGCTCGATCGACCAGCGGCCCTCGTCGGCGGCCTTCCACAGCGGTTCTCCGGTCAGGAACTGGACTTCACGAATGCCGGTCTCGCCGCCGGCGCGGGCCTCGACCATCGATTGCAGCACTTCGAGGCAATGGAAATCGTACGACTCGACGCCGCCCGCGTGGATCGAGACGGCTTCGGTGATCTTGGCGCCTGCCGGCAATTCGAGCGGCGGGCGGCGTTCGGCCAAGGGGACGCTGCTGCCGGCCATCAACGGCATGTGCAGCTCCCGGGCCGTGTCGTACATCTCCTTGGCCCAATCCCAGCGATAGGAGAGATGTTTGTCGTTGAACACCGGCACCCCGCGGCCGCTCGTCCGGCAAACGGCGGCAATCTCGTCGAAAAACCGCTTGCGCGGATACTCGTGCTGTCCTTTCTCGTTGTGCGGATAGTTGCCGTGTTCGCCGATCGACAGCACGGCATCGACGGCCAGCGTATCGCCCCCCTGGCAGAGGCATTCGCGAATCGTGGGATAGATCTTGATGCCGTAGCTCTCGGCCACCTGCCGCGACATGTCGCCCTCGGGAAACTGGTCGACGTAGAAGCAGGGGACGTTCATGTCGGCGTGCTGCCAGAGGCCGTTGAACAAGTACGGTTCGAGGAAATTCTCGAGGATCACGTGGGCATGGCTGCGATAGGTGAATTCGGTCAGCACGACGCCGACACGTAACTTCGCGTTCGCCGCGCGGGCCATCTGCGGGTGGATCGAGGGCCAAAGTCCGGCGGCTGCGGCGCCGGCCCCGACCCGAAGAAAATCACGACGAGCGATAGGTAGCGCGGCAGCAGGCATGGGGTGACTCTCCGCGGAGGCAGGACGGTGTGCCGCGAGTTTACGGCGCCAGCGCGCCGGCTGCGAGCGCCAGGGGGGCCGGATCGTCGAACACGCGCCAGCGCTGTGGCGAAATCTGGCTGAAAGCCGCCTCGTAGCGCGGAGTGCCGTGCGGCTCGCCGGTGCAATTGCGAATGAAGATCGCCGCGATTTGCAGCGGATTCTCGCGAGCGAGCTTGCCGTAGATCTCGGGATCGCGCTGCGATGAATCGCCGACGAGCACGAACCGACGCTCGGGGAAATGCTGCAGGATGCGGGCGATGACGCTCGCCTTGAAGCCGTCGTGATGCTCTTCAACTTCGAGCATGTCGCTCCCGCCAAACCGGAAGGTGCGCAGATGCATCGAACCGGGAGGCAGCCCGGCATCGTGCAGAAACTGCGCCAGCGGCTCGACGAGCTGCTTGGGCGAGGCCGAAACGTAGTGAAACGCCGCGCCTGCGCGCCGCCATGCGGCCAGCGCTTCGGGCATGCCCTGGACCGCGCGGAACGGGCGGAAAAACGTGTTGTTCATCAACTCGCTGTGATCGTTGACCTGCGTGACTTTCACCGTGTCATCGATGTCGCAGACCACCGACCAGCCCTGGTGGCCGATGAGTTGCACGTCGATGCCGAATTGGCGCCGATCGTGGTCGGGCAGCACGGCCTGCACGCGCAGTCGCTGCTCGCGCGCGACGGCGGCCGGGTCGAATCCCGCGGCGGCCAGCGCTTCGATGTCGATCTCGCCCGAGAACACCCCGTCGGCGGCCGTGGGGGCGAACTCGTGCTCCAAGCGGCCGACTCGCACGATGACGCGCTTGTCGCGCTCGTGATCGACGAGAAAATGCGCCACGCGCTCCCGAAACAGCGCCGACTCGTCGGCGTTGTCCGGCAAGCCGAACAATTGTGCCAGCCGGGCCGTCGCGCCTGCGCCGTGGCGCGATTCGAGCACGACGCCTTCGATCCACAGCCGCACCCCCGCCTGCGGATCGAGGTGCCCGTAGGTGGGATAGAAAACAATCCGTTCGTCGGCTTTGAGGTTGGTCACCGGTTCAAGGGCCCCGATCGTAGTGGGTAGTCCGAGCGCGAGCCAGCCGGCCAAAATCGTTCCAGATGCCCAGCAGCAAGCCGATCGCGTGGGATTCATCCGCAAAATCCAGGTCAGCGGTGGTTTCCTGCATCGGCTAGCGATCCCAGCCGCCGGCGCTGCGCAGTTGCTCGACCTCGGACAGCGCCCGCTCGCGCAACGAGACGTAGTCGGTCTTGGCCACGCGATTGAGCGGCAGTCCGCCCGGCGGCAGCAGCACGTAATGCGTGGGCCGCATGTAGGCGGCAATGCCTTTGGCGTGTTCCTGCAACTCGACCAGCTGCAATTCGACGCCGGGTCGTGATTCGACGAACAGCACGACCCCCTCGCTGAACACCTCGTGCGGCGCGCCTACGGCGCCGCAAGCGGCGACCCGGTCGGCCAACAGGCAGAAATGGTTTTCGATCTGCGCCGGATGCACCTGGTAGCCCTTGGGCTTGATCACCAGCTTCGACCGGCCGGCAAAAATCAGCCCCCGAGGGCTCATGTAGCCGAGATCTCCCGTATAGCAGACACCGTCGTTGCTGACCGTGCGGCGATAGGCCTGCTCGTCGTTCACATAACCGATGAACACCTGCGGCCCGCTGAAGCAGATCTCGCCAGTTTCGCCGGGGGGCAATTCCTCGCCGGCCGAACCGTCGCCGCACATGGGTTTGCGGATCGACAACGGCGTGACAGGCATGTCGAACCCCACGCCGGCCTGCAAGTCGTCGACCGTGCTGTCGAGCGGAGTGTAGGTGACAAACCCCGCCATTTCCGTGAGCCCGAGCCCCGTGCCCATCCGGGGCGCCATGCGTGCCAGTTGTTCGAGGAATTGCCGCGTGACCTGCTGGCCGCCGAACAGCGCGAAGCGCAGTGATGAAAGATCGAACTGCTGATAATTCGGCAGCCGCCATTGCATGGCGAACAGCGCAGGGATCTGGCCGAAGCATTCGACGCGGAGCTCCTGGATGGCCCTCAACGACTTTTCGGCGTCGAACAAGTGCAGCAGCACCGCGCAGCCGCCGCTGAACAGCGTCGTCATGAGCTGTTCAGCCTGGCAGCCGACGTGCGACGGCGGCAGATTGACCAGCATGCTCGGCCGGTCGAGCATCTCGAAGCCGCACGCCAGGCACATGTTCTGGCAGGTAATGTTGCGGTGCGACAACAGGGCCGGCTTGGGGAGGCCAGTCGACCCGGTCGTGTAGATCACCTGGGCCCCGTCGGTCTCGCGGATCTGCGCGGAAATCTCGCGCAATTTGGTCCACAGCGGGTGTGCGGCCTCGGCCGCCAGCGTCGTGGCCCGCGCGGCCAGCGCGTGGGCCGACAGCGCGCCGGGGATCGTCTCTGCCGGCGGGCTGAATTGAAACAGGTGCTCGACATAGGGGCAGTGCTCGCGGACCGCCTGGCCCAGCGCCGAGAAATCGGCCACCGGCGTCTTGCCGAGAAAGGCGAAGCCCTTGGCCCGGATCAGCGACAGCGAACGAATCACCTCGGGGCCTTTGAGCCGCAAGTCGAGCGGCGCGTGAATAACGCCGATCTTGAAGCAGGCGTACTCGAGCAGCACGTGCTCGGCCAGCAGCGGCAGCGACGTGGCGAGAAAGTCACCCGGGCCAAAACCCAGTTCCAACAGCGCGAGTGCCAGCGCGGTCGTCTGCTCGTCGAATTGCCGGTAGGTCAGTTCGCGGCCGGTGTCGTATTCGATCAGAGCGAGTTCGTCGGGCGTTTCGCGAGCCCATTTGGCCACCACGCCGTGCAGCAGGTGGCGATCGGCGAAATCGCGCTCGAAGTTTTCCAGCGTGCACTGGGCGACGCCGTGGCGGTAGGCAAGTTCCATGGCAGCGTGGGGTTGCGGTGTTGATCCGAAGGTGTGCAGGTTGCCTATTTCAGCCGCCGGCAGCAGTGGCCGGCTGGCGCGATTCGCGCTGCGACGGCGCGTTGGCTGCCGGTGGAGCTAGCGGCCAGTCGAGATCGAGCGCCAGCGCGGCCGACGCTTGCCGGCAGCGTTCGTCCGGCATGTCCAGGGTGCTGTCGGCCGCGGCGATAAACCGCTCGGCCAGCAACAGCGGCCGACCGTCTTGCTCGGTTGCGGCGCTCCACTGCGCCTGCTGGAGCAACAAGACCGAGGCCGCGGCGCGCGCCAGACGCAGGGCGAAGCCGCGCGCGCCGGCTTCGAGAGCCTCGCGCCCGGCCGTGGCCCCCGCGACCAGGAACTGTTCCAGCTCAGCCAATTGCCGGACGACGCGCTCGGCCGACGGACGCAGCTCCGGGAGCGATAAATCCTGGAGTCCTTGGCGTAGCGATTCGACGAACGGGCCGAACGCCGCCTCGCGATCGATGGCTCGCAGCGCATCGAGCGAAAGCACGTTGGTCGTGCCTTCCCAGATGGGCAAGACTTGCGCGTCGCGTAACAGCTTCGGCAGCCCCGTGTCCTCGACGTAGCCCGCGCCGCCAAAACATTCGAGGACTTCGCTGGCGACGGCAACGGCGAGTTTGCCGGTCCACAGCTTGGCCAGCGGCGTGAGCAGCCGCAGCGTCGCTGCCTCTTCGGCCGTCGCCAGGCCGCACTCTTCCCGGCCCAGCAGTCCGATGGCATGCAGCGTCAGGGCCAGGCCGCCGGCGATCTCGATCTCCAAGTTCGCGAGCGTGGCCAGGTGCGCCGGCTGCTCGGCCAACGGCCTCCCAAACGCCTCGCGGCGGCGGGCATAGTCGCGTGCCAGCATCAGCCCGCGGCGCGCGCCCGAGACGGCGCAGATGGCGTTGTACAGGCGCGTCACATTGACGAGCGTGACGATCGTCGCCACACCGCGACCCGGCGGCCCGATCATCCGGGCTGGGGTGCCGTCGAGCTCCAGTTCGGCCGTGGGGAGCGCGCGCGTGCCGAGCTTGTCCTTGAGGCGGTTGATGTGGATCCGATTGAGCTGGCCGGTTGGGTCGCGCGTCTCGACGTAAAACGCGCTCAGCCCTCGGCTGCCCGCGGTCGTTGAGCCGTCCGTGGCCTCGGTGCGCGCCAGCGTGATGGCCATCTCGCTGGTCGTCGCTGAGGTGAACCACTTGGTGCCGGAGAGCCGCCAGGTGTCGCCGTCGAGCCGTGCGATCGTCTCGGTGCGGCCGACGTCCGAACCGCCAGTGCGCTCGGTCATCCACTGTCCCGAGGTCCAGGCGAGCTTCGGGTCGCGCGTGGTCAGGCGCCGAAACGCGTGCGATTTGAGCGAAGCGTCGCCGTGCGTTTCGAGCAGCCGGGCGGCGCCGTCGGCCATGGCGAGGGGGCAGGTAAAGACGGCCGACGAAGGGTTGAACACGTACAGCTTGGCGAATTGATGCAAGCGCGAATAAGGTCCGTGGCGGCGCTCATAGCCGGTGGCCACGAGTCCTTCCTCGGCGCTGATCGCGGCGAGCCGCTGCCAGCCGGGGGCCACCTGAATCTCGTCGATCCGGCGACCCCAGGGATCGAACGGCACGTAGACCGGCGGATGGGCCTCGGCATCGGCCGCCGCCGGGGTCACCTCGTGCAGCACCCGTTCGCCGAAACGGGTCACGTCCGCGTCGACCTCGGCAAGAACGTCGGCGGGAAGCAGCCGGCGGAGCTGCCCGGCCAACAGGCGATCTTCCGTGTACGGGTTACCCAACTGGGGCGGGTCCTGAAAAAACGCATTCATGGCCGGGCCTCGCAAACGAGAATTCGCGACACCGGGAAACCGGTTCGCGGGTCGCCCCTCATTCTAGCCAAACACGGCAGCGCTGCCTGTTGCAATCCGGCGGCGCGCGGCCGTTGCTTGACAGCGCCGGCCGGCGGGCCGCATATTGCCGTTGCGTTGGCACTTAAGTATTCCATTCGAGCGGCCACGGTCGGCTCGAGGGTCTTAGGAAGCGAGTCCGCACTTGAAAGATTTCGACTACGCCGCGGCGGCCACGGTGGACGAAGCCGTGAGCCTGTTGGCTGCCCATGGACCGCAAGCAAAGGTCCTCGCCGGCGGCACCGATATTCTGGTCCAGTTGCGCGAAGGCATGCGCGACGCCAGCCTGGTCGTGGATATCAAGCGAATCCCCGAGCTTACGGCCATCGACTGGCAGTCCGATGGTTCGCTGCGGCTAGGTGCCGCGGTGCCGTGCGCCCAACTCTACGGCAACCCCCGCATCGTCGAGGCCTACGCCGGCCTGACCGACGCGGCTCACATTATCGGCGGGTGGCAGATTCAGAGCCGGGCCAGCCTGGGGGGCAACCTGTGTAACTCGTCCCCGGCCGCCGACTCGATTCCCGCTTTGATCGCCTACGGCGCGCGAGCCCAAATCGCCGGGCCCGAGGGCACCAGGCTGGTGCCGGTCGCCGAATTCTGCACGGCCCCCGGCAAGAACGTGCTGCAACGGGGCGAGTTCCTGGTGAACCTGGAACTGCCCGCGAAGCTGCCGCGGAGCGGCGGGGCTTACCTGCGGTTCATTCCGCGGAATGAGATGGATATTGCCGTCGTCGGCTGCGGTGCCTGGGTGCAGTTGAGCAACGACCTGAAGTCGGTTCAGGCAGCGCGGATTGCGCTGGCGGCTGTGGCGCCGACCCCCTTGTTGGCGACCGCAGCAGCCGACTGGCTTGTCGGCCAGCCGGCAACCGAAGCGTCGTTTGCCGAGGCGGGGCGGCTGGCGCAGCAGGTGGCCCGGCCGATCTCCGACAAACGCGGCCCGGCCGACTACCGCCGGCACCTGGTCGGTGTCCTGGTGAAGCGCTGTCTGGCCAAGGCCGCGGCACGTGCGGCAGGTAAAGATCAAGGTTGAATCTCGCAGTCCGGCCGACATCCAGGCCCCTGCGGCAACTTGGGAGAGTTTCGGTGGCCAAGAAACGCAATCACGTCACTGCCACGGTCAATGGCGAGCCGGTCGAGTTTCTCTGCGAAGCCCGCCAGAGCTTGCTGGAAGTGTTGCGCGACACGCTCAATTTGACCGGCGCGAAGGAAGGCTGTAACAACGGCAACTGCGGCGCTTGCACGGTGCTCGTCGATGGCCAGCCCGTGAATAGCTGCGTGATGTTGGCCGTCGAGGCCGAAGGCGCGCAGATCACGACGGTCGAGGGCCTGGCCCACGATGGTCGCCTGCATCCGTTACAGCAATGTTTTCTCGAAGATGCCGCCTTGCAGTGCGGCATCTGCACGCCTGGCTTCCTCGTGGCGGCCAAGGCCCTCTTGGATCGCAACCCGCATCCCACCGAGGCGGAAATTCGTTTCGAACTCGCCGGCAATTTGTGTCGCTGCACGGGCTACGACAAGATCGTGCGCGCCGTGCTCGATGCCGCCAAAAAATCGCAGGAGGTCGCCCGCTGATGGCCACGACGACTCGCGCCACGACCGACGAAGCACAGCCGGAAAAAAACGGCCACGGTCGCCACTACAAAGTGCTCGGCACGCGGCCGATTCGCCACGACGGCAACGACAAGGTGACCGGCCGCGCGATCTATACCAACGACGTGAAACTGGCCGGCATGGTCGCCGGCCACGTCCTACGAAGTCCGCATGCACATGCCCGGATCCGTTCGATCGACGCCTCGGCGGCGTTGCGCTTGCCTGGCGTGCTGGCCGTGGTGACGGCCGCCGACCTGCCTGATTTGAAGGACAAAGTGGCCAATCTCGGCGAAGGCGCGGTGAACCTGGCGCACTTGGGCGCGAATTGCCTCGCCCATGGCAAGGCGCTGTACAAGGGCCACGCCGTGGCGGCCGTGGCGGCCCTGTCGCAGCATCTGGCAGAAGAAGCGGCCCAGCTCATTCGGGTCGAATACGAACCGCTGCCCAGCGTCACCTGGGTGCTCGACGCGATGCAGCCGGACGCGCCGTTGCTGCACCAGGATTTGCACACCAATCGGATGGGGACCACGGACCCGAAGCCGAGCAACATCGGCCAGTATTTGCGCTTCGAGCTGGGCGACGTCGCACGCGGCTTTGCCGAGGCCGACCTGCTCATCGAGCGCGAGTTCAAGACCGCATCGGTCCACCAGGGCTACATCGAGCCGCATGCCTGCGTGGCGCTGTGGAACAGCGATGGCCAGTTGAAAATCTGGACCTCGACGCAAGGCTCGTTCACCTGCCGCCAGCAGACCGCGGAATTGTTGCAGGTTCCGGTTTCGCGCGTGACCGTGACCCCTTGCGAGATCGGCGGCGGTTTTGGCGGCAAGATTCCCGTCTATCTCGAGCCGCTGGCGGCCTTGTTGAGCCGCAAATGCGGGCGGCCGGTCAAGCTCACCATGAACCGCGCTGACTGTTTCGAGGGCACCGGCCCCACGCCCGGCTCGTTCGTACGGGTCAAGCTGGGCGTGAAGAAAAACGGGCGGCTCACCGCGGGCCAGGCCTGGCTCGCCTACGACGCAGGCGCCTATCCCGGTGGCATGATCGGGCCGGGCTGCATGTGCGTGTTCAGTTGCTACGACCTGCCTCATGCCTTGGTCGAAGGCTACGACGTCTGCGTCAATAAGCCGAAGACGGCCGCCTATCGCGCTCCGGGGGCAACACAGGCGGCATTCGCCTGCGAATCGGTCATCGACGAGCTGGCCGAGCAATTAGGCATGTGCCCCATCGAGTTTCGGTTGCTGAACGCCGCGAAGGAAGGCACCCGCCGCGCCGACGGACCGGTTTACCCACGCGTGGGATTCGTCGAAACGCTTGAGGCGGCGCGCGCCAGCGACCACTGGAAAACGCCGCTGGTCGGCCCAAATCGCGGCCGTGGAATCGCCAGCGGCTTCTGGTTCAACATTGGCTTGAAGTCGAGCGTCTCGGCGTCCGTCAATCCCGATGGGACGGTTGCGCTGCTCGAAGGCTCGACCGATATCGGCGGGTCGCGCGCCAGCATTGCCATGCAATTGGCCGAAACACTCGGGATCGCGGCCGAGGAGGTGTTGCCCCGGGTCGTCGATACCGACAGCGTGGGCTACACCGATGTCACGGGCGGCAGCCGCGTCACCTTTGCCACGGGGTTGGCGGCTTACAAGGTCGGGCTCGATCTGCGCGAACAGCTTTGTGCTCGCGCGGCCGCCCTTTGGGAATGCGAACCCGACCAGGTCGAGTTCGTGGCCGGCACCTTTCGTGGGCCAGGGGAGTCGATCTCGTTCAAAGAACTCGCCGCGAAGCTACCCCACCTGGGAGACCCCGTCGTCGGGCGGGCCAGCGTCAGCCCGGAAGGCTCGACGAACACCTTCGGCACGCAAATTGCCGACGTCGAGGTTGATCCCGAGACGGGCAAGGTCACGATCTTGCGATACACCGTGATCCAGGACGCAGGCTGTGCCGTGCACCCCAGTTACGTCGAAGGTCAGATGCAGGGCGGTGCCGTGCAGGGCATCGGTTGGGCGCTCAACGAGGAATATGTCTTCGACGACGCGGACCGGATGACGAATGCTAGCTATCTCGACTATCGCATTCCGACCGCACTCGACCTGCCGATGATCGACACGATCATCGTCGAGGTGCCGAACCCGGACCACCCCTACGGGGTGCGTGGAGTGGGGGAAACTCCGATCGTGCCTCCGCCGGCCACACTCGCCAACGCGATCTACCGGGCCACGGGTGTGCGCATGCGCGAGCTGCCCATGTCGCCGCCGCGACTCTGGGCAGCCCTGAGCAACAAGCCGGCCTAGACCCGATAGAACTGCGCCGCATGGCACACGTTTTCATTCCGCCGTTGATGCGCGGGCAAACCGGTGGCCAGGCCGAATTGGATATCGAAGCGTCGAGCCTGCGCCAGTTGATCATCGCCCTGGAGCTTGCACATCCCGAGCTGGTCGGCCGCTTGCGCAGCGGCGATGGGCTCGCGGCCGGCGTTGCCGCGTCGATCGACGGCGTGATCACCTCGCAGGGACTCTTAGCGCGTCTTAAGCCTGAGAGCGAAGTTCATTTCCTCCCGGCAATTGGTGGGGGATGCTGATCCTCCACTGCCCGTGTGAGCATTAGCCGATGGTTCGCAGCGGACCAATTAGGCATGAAATGAGCCAAAATTCACCGATTTAGGGGTAGCACTGCCCGGCACCGTTCGATACTGTTACCGCACCAGGCGCATTTCTTTCGGGCCAACTTGCGTTCTCGTCCGCAGTCCGTCACTTGTCTCAGGCCTTTGCGCGCCGGCAGAACCGGGGGGTTCTTGTCTGCCCAGTGCGACGGCCCGGCGTCCGCACGTTGTTTTTCGATCACGCTTCCGGCAGAGAGGTCAGGCATGCCTCGATTGTCAAATCGCCCACCATCTCGAATCCGTCACGGTTCGAGGCCCTTGACTATCGAATCCTTGGAATATCGACAGCTTCTGGCAGTGACCGCGAGTATCGAAGGGCCCGCTGCGGTTTCCCGCGGAGTGGACACCGTCTTCACGCTGCGCGCCACGGACACGTCTCCCCCAGGGCAGGATCAATCGTTCGCATGGTTCATCGATTGGAACGGCGACACGATTGTCGAGGAGTACGTTCGCGGAGTTGGTTCGGCGCAAGTTCACCACACGTTCACGGGGACCGGTGCGCAGTCGATTCGCGTCACCGCGTACAACGAGCTCGCCGTCGGGAGCCCGGTGGTGACGCATACCGTGACGATTGCGTCGTATCGCGTCGAAGTCGATGCGTCCAACTCGTCGCTCAACAACCTGATCTGGCTGGGGACGCCCGGCGACGACTTCGTGCAATTCACGCGTCAAAGTGGCCGCGTGACGATCATCGAATCGCGCATCAACGGGGTCACCACCAATAACCGGCAGTCGTTCAACAATATCAACGGCTACATTTTCGCCGATGCCGGCGCCGGTGACGACATCGTGTCGTCGAACGGGTTGGGAGTCACAGCGACGTTCTTCGGTGGCGATGGCGCCGATCAATTGTTCGGCGGCGACGTGGCCGACTATCTGGACGGCGGCGCCGGCAACGACATCCTCGTGGGCGGCAACGGCGACGACTTCCTGATCGGCGGATTGGACCATGATGTCGTGGTCGGTCAGGCCGGCAACGATTTGCTCCGCGGCGGCGACGGACGCGATCTCATCATCGGCGGCCGCGGCGGCGACAATCTGGTCGGCGAGAAGGAAGCCGACATCGTGATCAGCGGTTGGACCACTTACACCGACCAAGGCGCCGCCGACGTCGTCGCGCTGATCGCCATGCGGAACGAATGGCTCTCGAACCGCAGCTACAGCGAGCGGATCGCGAATCTCTCGGACGAAGGCACGCCGACGCGAAACAACGGTGAAAACTATCTCCGCCGCGGCAAGGAAGTCATGGTCGACGACGCGGTCGACGTCGTCGCCGGCAGCGCCGGGAACGACTGGTTCCTCGCCAACGCCGCCAATCGTTCGGAGAACGGCGTCTTTCTGCCCGCCGACACGATTAGCGACCGGGCACTCCGCGAACAACTCACGGATGTCGAGTTCTTGAACGTGCAGCCGATTGCCAGCCCCAACCTGATCATCCGAGCCTGGCCGACCGAGGCCCAGGCCCTGCTCGACCGCATCGTGGCGCAAGGCCTGCAGAACAACCTGCCCTTCTCTGGCCTGATGGTGATGATGCGGCACCTGGAAACGCCCGACAAGGACCACGAGTTGGGCCCGCGCGCGGCGGCCGCGGCCGTCAAGCGTGCCCTCGATCTGGGCATCCAGGCGGGCGTCGGGCTGGCCTTCTTCCCGCAAGAAGGCGAATGGACCAGCGTCGCCGGCTGGGCCGAGTGGCGCAACGACATCGCCGCGCTGCGCGACGCGCTCGACGAGCTAGGCGTCACGAACGACGCCTTGATTGGCCTCGATCTCGAAGACTATCCGGGCGTGCCCAACCCGGGCCGCCCGCCCGACCTGCCGTTGGACTATGCCACGATCGACGCATCGTCCCTGGGCCGTGCGGTGCGCGACTCCGGATTCCTCGCGCAGTTGGATACCGACTTTGGCGGGCGGCTGCAAATCTCCTTCCCGTCGGGCAAATCGGCCAACTTCAGCGAGGAGATCGCCGTGGGCATGGCGATGCGCGTCAACACGCTGGCCGACTACAACACGTTCGTCCTGACGGACCGGCTGCTTCTCGGCGAGCAACCTTCGGCATCTGAATGGCGGACGCTCGTCGACAATCAACTGGCGCTGGCCCAGCAGATCGGCGTAACCGATCTGATCGGCACGAAGGCCAGTATTTTGCGGCCGGAGAACGCCGCGATCTGGCAGCGATTCCTCGAATTGACCGGTGAACCGGAAACCGTGTACGTATTCCTGGACGACTCCAACTACCTGGGCGAGGGCTGGTAGTCCACGGCTTGCTCGAACGTCGCAGCGTAAGACGGCCGCAGCAAAAAACAGGCCGGTGCCGAACCGCATTCGTTCGGCGCCGGCCTTGCTCTTTGGCTCTTTGTTATTGGGCTCTTTGTTATCGGACGGGGTGCTGTGCGATAGGAGCCGGGGCGTACGAACTCAGCCGCCGCGTCCGCGGAGCCGACTCAGTTACCGCATCAGCGGCTGGCGCACCCAAGACACGCCCGCGTCGGACTTGATCTGATCGACCCAGGCCAGGTAGACATCGCGCTGTTCGGGCCGCCCGGCGTTGGTGTAGGTCGAAAGTTGCTCGGCCAAGAACCTCTCGCGCAGCACGACCTCGCTCGGCTCGTATTGCAGAACTCGCACGACGTAGGCCACGCTCTCGGGACCGTTCATCGCAACGCCCGTCTCGCCCTCGGCCAGACGAAAGACGTCCAACATGAATTCGTTGCCGGGTTGATCGACGTTGGGCACCTGGCTGATCCGCGGAGGCACCTGCGCGGTCTGGAACGGTACCCCCCCTTCCGTCATCCAGCTAAAGCTGCCCGTCAACTCGACCTTGATGTTCGGGTCCGAGGCCAGGCCTTCCTTGAGTGACGCGGCCGACTGCGCCTTCGCGGCGAGGGCCTCGGCGGCCTTACGGGCCAGCGGCCGGGCCTGCTCGAACTTCCAGGCCTTCAGCACCTCGGCCTTCGCCTCGGCAAACGTCGGAATCTGGTCTGCGGTCGACTCGCTGACCCAGAAGATGTAACGGTTTCCGGCCTGGTCTTGCACATATTGTGTGGAGTAAGTGCGTACATTGGCGAACACGCTTTCGACGATCGATTGGCCGTTGTCGGTCGCGGCGCGGCCGATGCCGTCGATCTGCTGTAACTCGGCGGCCGACACCAAACCGGTCGCGCCGGAGCTGATGCCCGGGTGTTGCGCCGCGAGGGCGGCAAAGTCGAGCGGGACCGGCTCCTGCGAGGTTTCTTTCCGGTCTTGATCCAGGCTCCAGCGGAGCCGCGCCTCGGCGTAGGTCTCCATCTCGCTGCGGAGCGGTTCGAGCGCCTGCCGCATCTTTTCGGTCGCCTTTTCATTGGCGAGCTCTTCACGGATGCGGTCTTCCACCTTCCACAAGGGGTCGTATTTAGGATTCGGGCCTTCTCGAACGTCTTGCGGCAGCGTGTAGTCGACGGCCAGATCTTCGAGTCGAAGCACGGGCACAGCCGGAGTTGTCGCCGGCACTGAGCCTGGGGGAGCGCCGCCAGCAGTGGTTGGGGCAGGCGTCTCCGGTGTCTGTGCAGGAGGGGTGCTTTCAGCAGGGGCCGTGCCCTCGGCTGGGGTCGTGGCCACCGGCGGCTCGGTGGCTGCCGGAGGTTCCGTCGCCACGGGAGGTTCGGTCGCGGCAGGCGAATCGGTGGCTGTCGGCGGATCTTGCAACAGGACCGTCTTGAGCAGTGCAAGGGGGAGTGCCCTTAGCAGGCCACCGCGCACGGCCATCGGCGATGGCGATTCAGGTGTCTGCGGAGCTTCCTGCTCGGAAGTGCCTTCCGACTGGGGGGCCGGCTCGGCCGGTGCATCCGTCGGCTCACTGGGCGTATCGCCTGCCGGGGTGTCTGCGGGCGGTTCTGTGGTGGCCTGCGGCTCTGTCCCGGCCGGTGTTTCGGGCGGGGCTTCGCTCGTCGATGCGGGCTGTTCGCCGGCCGGCTCGTCTTGCGGCGCCTCGGTTGTTACCGGCGGCGCGAAAAAGTCCTCTTGGGTCCACAGATAGCGAGTGTCCTTGAACTTCTCGTAATGGGCAGCGATTTCCTCTACGGTGATCGCGTCCTTGTCGAGAAACTTCTCATACTCGGCTCGGAAGTATTGCAGGTTGGCTCGCTTCGGGTGGTGGAATCCGAACTTCGGCGAGCCGGGCTCAGGATAGGCCTCTTTGCGGCTTTCGAAGAACTTGACGAGCTCCGCCTCGGTTGGTTCGGGCACCTGGGTAACGAACTGCGCCACGGGCACGGCGGCCACTTCGGCCGAGGCACGCCGCCGAAGTCGACGGAAATAATCCCAACGTTGCGCCGGCGTGTAGCCGCTCTGCAGCGAATAGGAGAACAGCTCCTGCAGTTTCGCTGAGAGCATCTCCTGCCGCATGACGTTGAACATCTGCTTCGGTGTGGCGCGCAGGCTGGTGATCACCTGCGTGATCTGATCGGAAGTAAGCTGGTTTTGCGTCAATCGGATCAGGAACTTGTTCAATTCCAGATCGCTGATGACGATGCCCATTTCCTCGGCCCTACGCGCGAGGATCAGCGAATTCAGAACCGATTCTTCGGACGGGTCGCCGAGCAAGCCGCGCTCGAACAGTCCCCGCTCGGTCTGAAATGCATACATCTGAATGGCTTGCGGCTGCTGGCCCTTCTGCTGCATGACGTTGATGGTTTGCCGCATCAGGCTTCCGAAGAACTCGTTGAGCACCTGGCGGTTTCGGACCATCGAACCGAGCTGTTGCTCGGTGATGGGGCCGTACTTGGTCGTGACGGCCAACCCCTCGCCCTTGGGCTTGTCTTCGGCCAGCCTCATCATGATCGGGATGAACACGAAGGCGAACATGGCCATGATCCCGAGCACGGCCAGCATGATCTTTTGGTTGCGGCGAAAGACGTTAAACGGACTCGCCATGCGTATTGAGACCCTAGGGGGAGGGGGGCACGACTGGCCAAAGTGCTTGACAGCCAGCCGCTGAGAAGATTAACAGTGAGCGGCGGACAAGGGTCCCCCGCACGATCGTGATTGTAGGAGGAGTCGACCTAAACGCAATCCCAACAGGGACTCGCGTCGATTCGACTCCGCCTGGAGCGAACGGCGGCCGCGGGCAGGCGCAGACGATCGAAGGGACTCAGCGGGGCGGCCGGCTGTAACGGCTGTCGGGCCCGTCGCGGCGCGCGTGGGTTCACTTGCAGCAGTCATTCCGCCCCGCGGGGAGCGACTGTGGTTTTGGGGTCCGCGCGGCTGATACCTAGGGACGCGCCGACCGGAAGCCCCCTGTTTTACACCTGAGCACTCGCCGGCCACCGAGCCGGTTGCACCGATCATGGCGAAAGCATCGGCTGCCAAGCCTGGAAAGCCCCTGATGATCGTCGAATCGCCTGCCAAGGCGCGGACGATCAAGCGGTTTCTTGGCGACGGTTACATCATCGAGGCCAGCATCGGCCACGTCCGCGACCTGCCCGAGGGCGCCAAGCAGGTTCCCGCCAAGTACAAGGGCGAGGACTGGGCTTACCTGGGCGTCAACGTCAAGAGCGACTTCGACCCGGTGTACGTCATCCCGCCGGGCAAGACGCAACAAGTCCGCAAGCTCAAGGATTTGCTCAAAGAGGCGTCGGCCCTGTATCTGGCGACGGACGAAGACCGCGAAGGTGAGGCCATCAGTTGGCACCTGCACGAGCTGCTGCAGCCCAAGGTGCCCGTCAAACGGCTGGTGTTTCACGAAATCACCAAGGAAGCCATCGACGAGGCGGTCTCCCAGCCCCGTGGGATCGACGAAGCATTGGTCCAGGCCCAAGAGACGCGCCGCATCGTCGACCGGCTCTACGGCTACGAGGTCTCGCCGCTGCTGTGGCGCAAGATCAAGCCGCGGCTGTCGGCGGGCCGCGTGCAAAGCGTCGCCGTGCGGTTGATCGTCGATCGCGAACGCGAGCGCATGGCGTTTGTCTCGGCCACGTATTGGGACTTGCTCGGCCGGTTTGCCAAGCTGTCGGGCGAGGAGTTTCAGGCCGAGCTGGTGAGCGTCGACGGGCAGTCGGTGCCCAGCGCCCGTGATTTCGACCCTGCCACGGGCCGGCTCAAGAATCCGCAATGCGTGCTGCTCGACGAGACCCGGGCCAAGGCGCTGGCTGAGCGACTGGCAACCGCCGAATTCCGGGTGATTTCGCTCGACGACAAGCCCTACACGTCGAAGCCCTACCCCCCGTTCACGACCAGCACCCTGCAGCAAGAGGCCAACCGCAAGTTGCGGTTTACGGCGCGGCGGACAATGAAGGCCGCGCAAAGCCTGTACGAGAACGGGCACATTACTTACATGCGTACCGACTCGACGAACCTGGCCAAGGTGGCGGTCGAAGCGGCGCGCGACCTCGTGGCCTCGCAATATGGTCGCGAGTATCTGCCCGACCAGGCCCGGAGCTACCAGACCAAGGTCAAGAACGCGCAAGAGGCTCACGAAGCGATTCGTCCGGCGGGTCATCCGTTTCCGCTGCCCGAGACGCTGCGTGGCCGCCTCGACGAAGACGAATTCAAGCTCTACGACCTGATCTGGAAGCGGACCGTTGCCAGCCAGATGGCCGACTCGCGCGGCCGGCGGATTTCGATCGAGGTCGAAGGTGCCGGGGCGCTGTTTCAGGTGGGCGGTAAGACGATCGACTTCGCCGGATATCTGCGGGCCTACGTTGAGGGCGCCGACGACCCGCAAGCCGAGCTGGCCGACCGCGAGACAGTGCTCCCCAGCGTCGCAGTCGGCGAGCAGCTCCGCTGCCTGGATCTTTCCAGCAAATCGCACACGACGCAGCCCCCGGCGCGATACACCGAGGCGACGCTGACCAAATCGCTGGAAGAACTCGGGATCGGGCGGCCGAGCACCTACGCAGCCATCATCGACACGATTCTGGCGCGCGACTACGTGTTCAAGCGCGGCAACGCGCTGGTGCCAACCTGGACCGCGTTCGCCGTGGCGAATCTGCTTGAACAGCACCTGCCGAAGCTGGTCGACTACCAGTTCACGGCGCAAATGGAAGACGACCTCGACGCGATCAGCCGCGGCGAGGCCGAACGCGTCGACTATCTCCGCCGGTTCTATTACGGCAATGGCCAGCCGGGATTGAAGACCCAGCTCGAGAAGAAAGTCGACACGATCGATGCGCGGCATGTGAACCGTATACCCATCGCCCGGATTCCCGGCGTCGACGGCCCGGAGGGCGAAATCGTTGTGCGCGTGGGCCGGTTTGGGCCGTTCCTCGAGCAGGGCGAGCGCCGGGCCAGCCTGCCCGAGGGCACGGCGCCCGACGAAGTGAACCTGGACTCGGCGCTCAAGTTGTTGAGCCAGGCGGCCGCGGCCGAAGAGCCGTTGGGATTTTGTCCGGAAACCGGCAAGCCCGTGTTTCTCAAGACGGGGCGCTTCGGGCCCTATGTGCAGCGTGGGACGACGGAAGACGAAGAGAAGCCGAAGAACGCGTCGCTGTTGCGCGGCATGCAGCCCCAGGATGTGACCCTCGAAATGGCGCTGCGGCTGTTGTCGCTGCCGCGGACCTTGGGCGTGCACCCAACGACGGGCGAAGCGATCGTGGCGTCGAACGGCCGCTTCGGACCCTATGTGAAATGCGGCAACGAGACGCGCAGCTTGCCCGAATCGATCTCGATTCTGGATGTGACCGAACAGCAGGCCCTGGAATTGCTCGCGCAGCCCAAGGCGGCACGGCGCGGCTTCGGCCAGGTGCAGGTCGTCCGCATGCTCGAAGAGTCGCCGGTGACGAAGCAGCCGGTACAAGTGCTCAACGGACGATACGGACTGTACGTGAGCGACGGGACCACCAATGCCTCATTGCCCAAGGAGCAGAAGGCCGAGGACCTGACGCTGGCGGCCGCGCTGGAATTGCTCGCGGCCCGCGCGGCGATGGGTCCGCCGAAGAAAGGCGCCGCCCGTCGCAAGACCTTCACGCCCAAGGCCAAACCCGCGGCTGCGGCGTCCAACGTCGATTCGACCGCGCCGCCGGCGGCCAAGAAGAAAACCGCCAAGAAGGCCGCTGCGCGCCGCCCGGCCAAGTCGGGCAAGAAATAGTGCGGTCCGGCCGCCCCGGCTATTCGCCGAGCGCGATCACGAACGCCGTGGCGTGTGTGCGGCAATGTGAGACGCTGAGCATCCAGGTGGCGATCCCGCGCTCGGCGGCGATTTCAGCCACAGTGCCTTGCAGATGGACGCTCGGTTTGCCGCCCCTGAGGCTGCGGATCTCGACGTCGCGCCATTGAATGCCGGCACTCCAGCCGGTGCCCAGCGCCTTGAGCACGGCCTCCTTGGCGGCCCAGCGCGAGGCGAAGTGTTGCGTGGCCTGCTTGCGATTCTGGCAGTAGCGGATTTCGTCGCTCGTGTAGACGCGCGTCAGGAACACTTCGCCGTGCCGCTCGATCATCTGTGCGATGCGCAGGCATTCGGTGATGTCGGTGCCGATGCCGAGGATATGCTGCATGGACGTGTTCACTTCGGACGCGGTGCTCGCCAGGGCGGCGACGCTTAGCCGAGCTTCAAACCACAGGCCTGCTGCGCCCGGGCGAGCACTTCTCCCGCCTTGCGACGCGCCTGCGCCGCGCCGTCGCCCAGAATTTCGCGGATCCGCTGGGGGTGGGCCGCAAGTTCCTCACGCCGGGCTCGGGCAGGCGCGAAGTATTGTTCCGCGGCGTCGGCCAGGGCCTTCTTGATCTCGCCATAGCCGAACCCACCCCGGCGATAGAGTGCCGCAACCTCGGCGCATTGTTCAGCCGGGGCGACCAAGGCCAGCAACTGGTACAGATGATCGGTGTCGGGGTCTTTGCTGGCTTCCATGGCCCGCGAATCGGTGACGATCCGCATGATCTTCTTGCGCTGGGCCTTGGCGTCCTCGAACAACTCGAGCGTGTTGTTGTAGCTCTTCGACATTTTTTCGCCGTCGGTGCCCGGCACCCGGGCCGCGTTGGCCAAGACCTTGGACTTGGGCAGGCGAAACGTCTCGCCGAAATGGTGGTTGAAGCTCGTGGCCAGATCGCGGCAAACCTCGATGTGCTGCACCTGGTCTTCGCCGACTGGGACCACATCGGCGTCGTAGGCCAGGATGTCGGCGGCCATCAGCACGGGGTACGTGAACAGTCCCGCGTCGGCCTGCAGCCCCTTGGACTTCTTGTCTTTGTAGGCGTGGCAGCGTTCGAGCAGACCCATGGAGGTACCGGTCATCAGCAGCCAGCACAACTCGCTAACCTCGGGCACGTCGGATTGCACGAAGAGAATTGCATGCTCCGGATCGAGCCCCAGGGCCAGCAAATCGATCGCGGCGTCGAGCGTCAACTGGGCCAGCCGTTCGCGTTCGCGCACGGTGGTCAAGGCATGCAGATTGGCGATGAAGTAGTAGGCCTCGTTGCCATGCTGCAAATCGATGTATTGCCGGATGGCGCCAAAATAGTTGCCCCAGTGGAAACGGCCCGTCGGTTGGATGCCCGATAAAACTCGCATGATGCCCTTATCCTGGCAGGCAGGTGGCCGGGTGACTAGTGCGCCGCCGGAGCCGAACCGGCCGGCCGGCAGACTGCTTGTCCCGGCCGGGCGACCGTGCCGACGATGTCGGCGACCTTGTGCGCCCCCAGCTCGGCTAGCGCCGCCGGCAACCCGTCGAGAATCTGCATCGTCGCACGGGGTTGATAGAAATTGGCCGTGCCGATTTGTACGGCCGTGGCACCAGCCACGAGGAACTCCATCACATCGTCGAGCGTGGCGATGCCACCGATGCCGACCAAGGGGACATCGACCGCGGCCGCGACTTGGTACACGGCACGCAGCGCGATCGGCTTGATGGCCGGACCGCTGAGTCCGCCCATGCCGTTACCCAGCAAGGTCCGCCGCCGGCGCCAGTCTATGGCCACGCCGAGACAAGTGTTGATCAGCGAGATGCCGTCGGCGCCGCCGTCCGCCGCCGCTGCAGCGATCTCGACCAGGTTGGTCACATTCGGAGTCAGCTTGGCCAAGACTGGCACGCTGCAGGCGTCGCGGCAGCCCGCGACAACTTTCCGACACATGGCCGGATCGGTGCCGAAATCGACGCCGCCGCTGACGTTGGGACAGGAGATGTTCAGCTCGAGGGCCGCGACGCCCGGCTGGCCATCGAGCCGCGCGGCCAACGCCACGAATTCGTCGTAATCGTGGCCCGCGATGCTCACCACCGTGGCCGTCGGCAGCGAGGCCAGGTAGGGCAAATGGTGTTGGATGAACGCCTCAACGCCATCGTTGTCCAGGCCGATCGAATTGAGCATCCCGCCGGTAGTTTCGACGGTTCTCCACGGGGCATTGCCCGCTCGTGGCAACCGCGTGATCGTCTTGGGAAGGATGCCCCCCAAGCGGCCGAGGTCGACGATGCCGGCCATTTCGCGGGCATAGCCAAACGTGCCGCTGGCCACCAGGATCGGGTTGGCCAAGCGCAGACGTCCGACCTGGACGTGAAGATCGACGTCGTGCGCAGTTGGACCGGTCATCGAACCACGAGGGGGGCAGCAGGGCGCGAAAGAACCGTTGCGGCAATAGCAGTGCCAGGACGCACAACGGGAAACGTGGTGGGCAATGTAACGCCAGCAAGCGGTCGGCGGCAACTCACCACGGTGCTTGGGGTTGCTGCGCGCAACAAATGCTCAGCGTCGACGCGGCTGTCCGGATCGCGCGTCGACGCTGAGCGTGTACGAGTTCAGCGAGCTGCGGACTAGATGATGCCGCCGTGCGTGCGGTACGGCGTCTCATGGTCGGGCTGATCGAGGAACCAGAACCGCTCCCATTCGTCGAGGAGCAGTCGCAGATTCTCCGAGGTGAAAATCAACTGCTGCGTCCGGCGAACGGGGTCGCCTGAGTACGCCGGCAGGATGCAGCCTGTACAGGACGCCAGACTTGCGGCAACCAGAGCTGCAAAAAGCAATCCACGCATGTGACGAACCCTCCATGCAACACGTCTCGCAACCAACGCCTGCGGTCGTCGAGCGTGCCGTCGGGAATCCTAGTGTTTCCAGTTGAAAGTCGTTGTGCTGCCAGGGGTACCAGCAGGGCTCCGTCCCCAGGGGGGACTGCCAGGCCATCACCGGCAAATTCCAGGGCAAGTTGCTGCTCAGACCTCGACGAGGGAGCGGCAAATGCCTGTGTGACTTGAGGTTGGCGGCACCGCGGCGAAGATCAGTTCGCGGTGCTATCAGGTCCGCCAGATGGGGGCGAACCAGCTTGGCTCGGTGCCAGCTTGGCTCGGTGCCAGCTTGGCTCGGTGATCGCCAGTGCGGCTTAGGCGCTATTGTTGTCGTCGCCCAAGGTGCCCGTGCGGATGGCCGCTTGCTCGGCGAGTTTGGCCGCTTCGCGGGCTGCTTTTTGAGCCTCCAGCTCGCGGACGCGTTCTTCCATCTCCTTGCCCGGCTTGAAGGTTACGACGAACTTCTCCGGTACGTACACCTTGTCGCCCGTGCGGGGATTACGCGCCTTTCGGGCGGCCCGTTTCTTGACCTCGAAGACGCCAAAGTTCCGCAGCTCGATGCGTTGCTCCTCGACGAGCGTCTCGACGATGGCGTCGAACGTCTTTTGGACGATCTCCTTCGTCTTGAGCTGCGTGAGCCCGATCTCCTCGGAGATGGCTTTGACGATCTCTTTCTTGGTCACGACTCGATTCTCCCGCTGCGGTGCCCTCGTCAACAAGCCCCGGGCACATCCGGGCCGCTTGCAGCACGCCCACAGTCGCAAAACCGGGACTGGGCATCGGCCTTACTGGTTGCCCCAAGTGTAAATGCGGCAAGAACTAGAGTCAAGGTTTCCAGCATTGCGGCAGCATAAGTTGTCTTTGCAAGAACCCCTGACGGCGAAGCGTTGCGCCCCAGGGCGCAGCTTCGTCATCGTGGCATAAGTTCTGATTGTCAAAGAGCTTAGCGGTTTCTGGCTGAGTCCGGGATTGCTGCTTGCGACGTAAGTCTTTCACTATTCGTCGCTTACTGCATTTTCCGCGAAGCCCGCCAAAGCGTTTCAATCGTGGCCGGACCCATGGACCGGCTGCGCATCGGAACGCGTGGTAGCCTTATCGGCAACCGAAGCGGCAAACTTCAGCTAACCCGCAAAACCGGTACGACCCCCACCGAACGGATGGCGAAGACCCTCGGGCGTGCAGCCGGAGGGCTTAGACCCGGATCACCTCGATCCGCTCGACAATTTGCTGGAGTGCATGCAGTTTGCCCTGGCCGCTACCCGGGCAGATTTCGCAGGTTTCTTTCCAGGCCTGAGGAGACTTCAAATTGGACTCCCAAAATGGCCAAGTTCGACACTGCCGGGGCCGGTCTTCGTAGACCTTGCAGTTTCTGGCCTGGGGATCGAAGAACACGCAATCGCCGTTAGCAAACTCGATCAGGCTCCTCCGAACGCCGACCGCGCGCACGTACTTGCGCTCGAAATCGCCGACTTCCATTTTCAGCCGCGCGGCAAGGGCATCGATTTCGGCCTGATTGACCCAGACGAAGCCGGGGGCGCCGGTACAGCAATCGCCGCATTCGCTGCAGGTAAATCGAAGGCCTTCGCGGTACCAGGGTGCCGCGGCTTCGCCCGCCGTCGCGCGTCCAGGATTCTCACCGGCTGTTTTTTTCGAGGCGGACATAGATGAAACATCCGTGTTGAAGCGTTGTACCGGGAACTGCGAGGTGATCGGCGCTACAGCGCGCTGTGTGCGATCTCGGTTACCGCGTTGATCAATCGTTCGATGTGCTCGGGCTCATTGTAAGGGCCCAGGCTGGCACGTACGGTACCCCCGGCGCGGTCGGTCCCGAGCGCGCGGTGGGCCAGCGGCGCGCAATGCAGACCGGAGCGTACCTGGATGCCATAACCGCTGGCAAGCGCCGCCGCGACTTCGTCGGGCGAGTAACCGGCGACGTTGAAACTGACCACGCCTACGCGCGGCACGCCGGGGGCAGGGCCGTAGACGGTCACGCCGGCGATCGATTGCAGTCCCACCAACAGGCGCTCCAGCAGCGATGCTTCGCGTTCCCGGAATTCAGCGTGGTGCTCGTCGAGTTCTGCGAGGCCCGCGGCCAATCCGGCGAGGCCAAGTACGTTCAGATTTCCGCACTCGTATTTGTCCGGCAGGGTTTCGGGTTGCAGATCGCTTTCGCTTTGAGTACCGGTGCCGCCTTGGCGCACCGAATCGAGCGTGGATTCGAGGCCCGGCGCGACATAGAGGAGGCCCGTGCCGAGGGGGCCGAGCAACCCTTTGTGCCCCGAGGTCGCCAACAGATCGATGCCCAGGGCACGCACGTCGATCGGCACGTGTCCGGCAGATTGCGCGGCATCGACCAGCACATGGGCGCCACGGGTGCGCGTCAGGTCGGCGATCTCGCCGATCGGCAGCACCGCGCCAGTCACGTTCGACGCGTGCACGATCGCCACGAGGCGTGTTTCGTCGGTCCATGCTTGCGCGATGTCGTGCTCGTTGATGAGGCCACTGGCGTTCGGAGGCACGATCGAAACCGAGATTCTTCCGGCCGTCTCGAGCTTTCGCAGCGGCCGCAGGACCGAGTTGTGCTCGAGCGCCGTTGTGATGACATGGCCACCGCCTCGCGCCAGCAGCCCGTGCAAGGCCAGGTTCAGAGCATCGGTCCCATTGAGCCCGAAGACCACGCGGCGCGCTTCGCCTGCGCCCAACCATCGGGCGGCGCGGCGGCGGGCATCGGCGACCAAGGCACCTGCCTCGACGGCGTCGGAATACACGCCCCGCCCGGCAGCGGCCCCGTTGTCGCGGAGGTAGTGTTCGACCGCCGCATAGACGCGCTGCGGCTTGGGCCAGCTCGTCGCGGCGTTGTCGAGATAGACACGGGCCCTGTCGGACGCCATGGGAGCCGTCACCCCCCGATTTGGTACATGGCGCGTTCGGGGCGGACGAATTCGTCGGAATTGATTCCGTGGCCGGCCTTCTTTTCGGCCACGCAGTCCTGGACCAACGCGGCGATTTCGTCGTCGCTGGCCTCGCCGCGGAGCAGCGGCCGGACGTCCCATTCGACCGTCGAAAACAGGCAATTCCGCACCCGGCCCTCGGCGGTCAGACGCAGACGGTCGCATTCGGCGCAGAAGGCTTGCGTGACGGGGTTGATGAAGCCCACGCGGCCGCGGCCGTCGACATAGGCAAAGTCGGTCGCGGGCTGCGCCGGGTCGTTCCGCGCGAGCGGCACGAGCGGAGCGACTTCGCGCGCGATGATCTGTGCGACCTCGTCGCCGGATAGCACCTGCCGGTTCGCCCAATTGCCCTCGGCGTCGAGTGGCATGAACTCGATGAACCGCAATTCGAAGCCCTGTTGCCGCGCGAACCGGGCCAGGGGGACGATTTCGTCCTCGGTCAACCCACGAATCGAAACGGCGTTGAGCTTGATACCAGTGAACCCCGCGCTGTGGGCCGCGGACAGGCCGTCCAAGACCCGTTGCAGCCCGCGCCGGCGCGCGATCCGCTCGAACGTGGCTTCGCTGAGGGCGTCGAGGCTGACGTTCAACCGGTGCAGCCCCGCCTGCTTCAAGGCGGCCGCCTGCTCGGCCAGAAGCATGCCGTTGGTGGTCAGGGCCAGGTCTTCAATGCCGGGCACCGCGGCGAGCATGGCGACCAGCCGTGGCAGATTTTGCCGGACGAGCGGTTCTCCGCCCGTCAGTCGCACGCTTCGCACGCCCAGACGAGCGACGACGCGCACGAACCGCGTCATTTCCTCGAAGGTCAGGATTTCAGCGCGTGGCTTGAATCGCACGACCTCGGCCGGCATGCAGTAGAAACAGCGGATGTTGCAGCGATCGGTGACGCTCAGCCGCAGATCGGTATGGACGCGGCCAAACCCATCAACCAGCCTGGCGGAGGTGCTCATCGGGCGGCCTCCCGCGGAGCGCTGGGCTCTGGCCCCGCCGGAACACCTGGATGCACCCATTCCGTCCGACCGTCGGCCCAATTCTCCCGTTTCCAGATGGGGACCGATTGCTTGAGCGTGTCGATCAGCCATTGTCCGGCGGCGAACGCATCGCCACGGTGCGGTGTGCTCACGGCCACGGCCACGCTTGCCTCGCCGAGCTCGAGCCGCCCGAGACGATGCACGATGGCCACTTCGATCAGGGGCCACCGCTGCCGGGCCTCGGCTTCTAAGTCGGCCAGCACTTTGTCCGCCATGGCCGGATAGCCGTCGTAATCGAGGGCCAGGGTCTGTCGTCCCGCGGTCATTTCGCGCACGGTGCCCAGGAACAGCACCACCGCGCCGGCTTGCTTCGATTGCACATGCGCCAGCAGCGCCGCAGCGTCGATCGGGCTGTGGGTCAATGCGATCATGGCCGCGGTGCGGGGGCGGGCAACAGGGGGCAAAGGATGAGGCGCCGGTTGGCTCACACACCGGCTCGCAGAACTTGATCCTAGCGTGGCGATCGGCGCGCCGCGAGTTACCCGCCGCTGACCGGTGGAATGCAGGCCACGTCCGATTCGGGCGTTAGCCGCGTCGCATCGCTGGCATACTGCTCGTCCACGGCAAAGGCCAGCAGATGGCCCATCGATTCGAGCTGCGGCATTTGGGCCACCAGCGCCCGCCGGACGTCGCCCACGGTCGCTTCGCCCGGCAGCTCGATCCGCAGGCACTCTGTGCCGGCCAATTGACGCACGACGGCAAACAACCGGATCTCGAGCGAGAAATGGCCTGCGTTCACGTGACCACCAGTTCTTCGGTCCTGGCGGCGAGCAGCACCGCCGCCTCGGGCAGCAGCCCATACGACAGGGCCAACAGCTTGAGGGGGTGGATCGTCGGTTTGTTCGCGCCTTGTTCCATCTGAATCTTACAGGCCGAGCATTCGGTGGTGCCGGCCTGCAGGGCAGGGTGCCGCAAGCTGGTAATCAGCCCCCAGCCCGCACGCAGGCTGTTACGAAAGTTTTCGCGCTTGATTCCGAAGGTACCGGCCATGCCCGAACAGCCCTTATCGATCTTCTGAACGGTCAAGCCGGGAATCAGTCGCAGCAGGTTCAACGCAGGTTCGCCGACCTGGAGGGCCTTCATATGGCAGGGGGCGTGATAGCCCAGGGCGGCGTTGACCGGCTGCAGGTCGAGTTCGAGCTGGCCCTGGCGGTGCAGATTCCAAAGATAGGCGCACGCTTCGCTCGTGTTGCCGGCGACGAGCCGCGCGTCGGCGTCGTCGACCAGCAGCGGGTACTCGTAGGTCAGGCACAATGCGGCCGCCGGCTCGGTGGCCACGATGTGATACCCCTGGCGCACGGCTTCGGCCAATAGCGACACGTTGTGCTCGGCGGTGCGCCGCGCGGCCTCGAGCGCGCCCGCGGAGATCATCGACATGCCCGAGGGAGACTGACCTGGGTGCACATAGACAGCCACGCCGTTGTGCTCCAGGATCGCGACCAGCGCCTCGCCGATTTGCGGGTCGTGCACGTTGGCGTACGTATCGACAAAGTAGAGCACTTTGGGGCCGCTACGTCGGGTCGGCCGGGTCAATCGCCGCCGAACGGCGCGGCGCAAGAACGTGCGGCGCGCATAGCGCGGCAATTTGCGGCCTTGCGCCAGCCCGAACGATCGCTCCAGCAGCCAGCGCGCTTGCGCATTGGCCGCCAGCCAATTGACCAGCGGCGCCATCCGGCTGCCGATCGCGGCCAGCACGTCGAGCCGGGCCAGCAGCCAGTCGCGCACCGTCTGTCCATTGACCGCCACGTAGGCCGCTTTGGCCTCGACCATCAGCCGGGGGATATCCACGTTCGACGGGCATTCCAGGCGGCACATCTGGCAGTTGACGCACAGATCGGCCACGGCCTTGAACTCGTCGCTGGCCGCGGTCCGAGCGTCGAGCTGGCCACTCAGCACGGCCCGTACCAGATTTGCCTTCGCGCGGGGCGATGCTTCTTCGCTGGGGGCGAAGCGGAAGATCGGGCACATCCGCACGTCGCTTTCCTGGCTGCGACAAGCGCCGCAGCCGTTGCAGTCGCGAGCGGTTTGCGACAGCTCGCCCGGCTGCCAGCGCAATTGCAGAGTCGACAAGGGCAGTGCGGGGGCAGGCGTTGCAGCCGGCTCTGGCGCGGCGGCAAATTGCGACAGATCAGGCGGCCGCATCCGCTCGGTGTCCAACGCCCGTTCGTCGCTGATCACCTTGCCCGGGTTGAGCAGGTGCAGCGGGTCGAACAGGTCTTTCACCTCGCGAAAGACCTCGTAGAGCGCGCCCGATTGCCGTTGCAAATAGGGGGTGCGGCTGTAGCCCGAACCGTGCTCGCCGCTGATCGACCCGCGGACGTCGAAAACCGCCTCGTACAGGTCGCGGGCCAGCGGCTCCATGCGGGCCACGTCCTCGGGATTTGTCGGGTCGAGAAACGGCCGCAGATGCAGTTGCCCCTGCGCGGCATGCGCGAACAGCGAGCCGATGACCTGGTGCTGCTTGAGCACGTTTTGCATACGCGCGAGAAAGCTCGGCAGCACCTCGGGGGGCACGGCGATGTCTTCCACGAACGGCAGCGGCCGCGTCGGACCCTTCAGGCGGAACAGGTTGGGTGTCACGTTGCGCGACAGCTGCCAGAAGAGGTCGACGTCGTCGCGGTCGAGCGCAATGCGCGAGTCGAACGCCAGGTTGTCTTCGCCGGTGACCTGGGTGATCGACTCTTGCAGCCGCTGGCGGACTTCGCCGGGGTCGTTCCCGTCGTGCTCGACGAGCAGTAACGCCTCGGCGCGAGGCGGAATCAGCGCGTCGTATCGCGCCTCGACCTCGCGGGCCAGGCTCAGATGGCGCCGGTCCATCAGGTCGCAGGCGCTGGGACTCAATGGGACCAGCTCAAGCGCCGCGCGCGCCGCAGCTTCGAGCCGATCGAAAAACAACATCGCCAGCCCGCGATGACGGGGCAGCGGATCGGTGACGAGCGTGGCTTCGGTGATGAGCGCCAACGTGCCTTCCGAACCGCAGAGCAGTCGTGCCAGGTTCAAATGGTGCTCGGTGAGGATCCCCGCAAGATGGTAGCCCGCCCGGTTGACCCGCGATCCGGGACGCAGTGCGGCGACGAGCGACGCATTGTCGGAAAGCAGCTCGACCAGACCGTCGATGAGCAGCTGCCGACGCGTCGGGGCTTCGGCTTCGGTCGCCTGGCGTGGCTCTCGGCCCACTTCCAGGAGCGTGCCGTCGGCCAGCACGACCTGGAGGCTTTCGACGCGTGTCGAGGCCGAGCCGTAACGCGGCCAGCGGCTGCCGCCGGCGTCGATGGCAATCACGCTCCCCATGGTCGTGACGTCGCTCTTGGCCGGATCGGGGCCAAACAGGCGGCCGAACGTGCGCAGATAGTCGTTCAGCCGCGCCAGGACGACGCCCGGCTGCACGCGCACCGTCGTCGAACCGACTTCCAGCACGCGCCGCAGAAACCGCGAGAAGTCGATGACCAGGCCTGGCCCCAGCGATTCGCCGGCCAGGCCGGTCCCCGCGCCGCGGGCATGGACGGGAATGCCTTGCTCGGCGGCGTATTGCATGGTGACGACGACGTCGTCGGTGCTGCGCGGCATGACGACGCCCAGCGGGCGCACCTGGTACAGGCTCGCATCGCTGGCATAGAGCTGGACGAAGATATCGTCGCAGCGCACCTCGCCGCGCAGCAGGCCGCGCAGGTCTTCCTGGAGTCGCGCCCGTCGTTCGTCAATCACCACCGGCCTCCGAAGAGCCCCCGCCAGGTGGGGATGATACGCCAAAGCGGCCCGACGGGGGACTCCGGTCCCGGGAGCAGGGCTTTACTGGCGGCCGCCATAGATGAGCGTCATCACCTCGGTTCGGCTCGACAAGTGCGAACGGAAGATGCCGCGCATGGCACTGGTCACGCACAGGCTGCCCGGTTTCTTGATGCCGCGAATCGTCATGCACGAATGGCTGGCCTCGATCACCACGGCGACACCTTTCACGTCCAGCTCCTCGACGAGCAGATCGGCAATCTGCTCGGTCATCCGCTCTTGCACCTGCGGGCGCCGGGCTACGACGTCGACCACCCGGGCCAGCTTGCTCAGGCCGATCACGCGGCCATTGGGCACATAGCCGATGTGCGCCTGGCCGATAAACGGCAACATGTGGTGCTCGCACATGCTGTTGAAGCTGATGTCCTTGACCAGCACCACTTCGTCATATTTTTCGGTGAAGAACTTTTGCAAATGTACGCGCGGGTCCTCGTGCAGGCCGGCGAACAATTCGGCGTACATCCGCGCCACGCGGGCCGGGGTTTCGCGCAGGCCCTCGCGGTCGGGGTCTTCGCCCACGGCGGCCAGGATTTCTCGCACCGCGCGGGCAATGCGCGCTTGATCGACCGCCGCGGCGCCGGCCTGCGGCGCACCGTTGGCCTCTGCGGCCGACTCTATGGCCGGCTCACCCGAAGAACATGCCATCGAGACGTTCCCCCGTGCGTTCCAGAACACGACATCGCGTTGCCCAAGCTGATCCTAGGAGCACCCCCCGGCGGAATCAAGTTGACCGCCCGGGCAGGCCTGCCGGCTCAATTCGCGCTGAAATCCGGCGGAAACGGCGTGCGCAGGACGGCCCTGGGCTGCTCGTCCGAAGTCGCCGCCAGATACGCGATGAGCAAGCTTGCCCGCCGATCGACGTCGGGTTCCGCCAGTAGCCGCGTCTTGAGCGGCAGAGGGAGTTCGAGCGCATAGCCGAGAATGTCGGTCAGCGGACCGAGCGTCAACTCGCTGCCCATGAGTTGTTCCAGTTGTTGCGCTTCGACGACCTTCGGCAGCACCTCGCGAAAGACGTGCAACAGCTTTAGTTGCAGCGCCGGTCGCTGCGACGCGGTCGCCGGCGAGTAGACGTCGTCGAGCAACTCGGCCTTCGCCTCGCGGAATTTGCGATCGGCCGGCAATTCTTGAACGAGGCGTACTCGAGATTCGCCGTGCAGCAGAATGTTGTAGCGGCCGTCGTCGAGCTTCTGGTGACCGACGATGCGGCCGAGGCAGGCGATGGGTTCGAGCGGCGGGCGGCCCTCGTAGTCGTTTTCCCAACCCGGCTGGAGCAGCGCCATGGCGATCCGCTGATCGCCTTCGAGTGCCGACCCGATGAGGTCTCGATAGCGCGGCTCGAAGATATGCAGCGGCTGCAATACGTGCGGAAACAGTACCAGGTTCGGCAGCGGAAACAGCCGCACGCGTCCGCGAAACGGCTCGGGCGGCGGCAACAAGTCATCGTCCATGGAGAATTGATCCGGTTCCAAGCACGCCGGGCAACATCCGGGCCGGCGCGCCCTCGTGGGTCCTGCATGTAGCGTACCTTGACGCCCGTTGCCTCGCAGCCGGCGGCCCAACGGTCCAATTGCGGGGCCGACCTCGCCGCCGGTTTGCTATGATGCCGCGGCCGGCTACTCGTTGTCCGCTGCATTTTCTGAATAACCCCACCCATGACGCAGGACGATTCAACGGGTTTTCTCGCTTTCGCCATGCAGCGGAAGCATAGCGCGGGCCGGCTGCTGGAGGCCGAACGCTGGCGAATCGTGTCGCTCCGCTCGGGCCATTTGAGCGTCGAGTGTCATGTGCCCGAGGCGGTACTTAATCTGGGTGGCTTCGTATTCGGCGGGTTTACGCCAACGTATGTCGATTTTGTCGCCATCTGGACCTGTATGACCACCATGGAGGGCGATCTGGCCTGGTTGTCGACCGTCAACATGCGGATCGATTACCTCGAGCCGATCCATCCTCCGGGGTTTCGCATCGACAGCCGCGTGGTGAACGTCCGCAAGCGCGACTACCTGGTCGAAACGCAGTTTCGCGGCGCGGACGAAACGCTGTTGGCCTTTGCCTTGACCAACTTGCGCAAAATGTCGGACCGGTCGCTGCGCGAGCTGTGACGGCGCAGACCGGCACGCGCCGGCCGGCCGATTTGATCGACGCTTGACATCTTTCAGGGGCCTTCTGAGAATCCGTTAGCGTTTGATTACTCCCGGCGAGCGGAGCAAGCGGTGTCCACGAGCGGCGCGCGCATGGTGCGATCGACTTCGGCGACCAAGGGCACGCGAACCCGCGGCCAGGTCGGCGCGCAGCCGCGGTCCAAGTCGACTGCGCCGCGCCGCCGCGATCCACGGCAGCACGCCGCGACCGTTTTGGCCGGCCTCGAGCGGGCCTACCCCGATGCGCACTGCGCCTTGCGGTTCAGCAATTCGCTCGAATTGCTGATTGCCACGATCCTCTCGGCCCAATGCACCGATCAACGGGTGAACCTGGTCACTGTCGAGTTGTTTCGCAAATATCGCTCGGCGGCCGACTATGCCCGCGCACCTTTGTCCGAGCTGGAACGCGCCATCCAGAGCACGGGCTTTTTTCGCAACAAGGCCAAGAATATCCAGGCCTGTTGCCAGCGCCTGGTGAGCGAACATGGCGGTCGTGTGCCCCGACAGATGGAAGACTTGGTGCAATTGCCCGGCGTAGGCCGCAAGACGGCCAACGTCGTACTGGGCACCGCCTTCGGAATCGCCTCGGGAGTGGTCGTCGACACGCACGTCGGCCGGCTCAGCTTGCGGCTCGGGCTGACCAAGGCCAAACAGCCCCAGCGCGTCGAGCAGGATCTGATGGCCGTGCTGCCGCGCGATGCCTGGGTCGATTTCAGCCACCGTATGATCCATCACGGCCGGGCGATTTGTACGGCCCGCAAGCCGAAATGCGACGTCTGTCCCTTGGCCGAGGCGTGCCCTCGCGTCGGCGTCAAGAGTTCGGCGTCTCGATGATGCAGCGAGTTTTCTGGCGATATCTCGGTAGGGCGTAGCGACGGCAATGATTCTCTCCGGACAAGAAATCCTGGCGCGGCTGGGCGGCGACGTTCAGATCGAGCCGTTCGACCCAGCGCGGTTGAACCCGAACAGCTACAACCTATCGCTGCACAACGAGGTGCTGGTCTACGAGGAAGTCGTCCTCGACATGCGCAAGCCGAATCGCGTGCGCCGAATCGAGATCCCGCCAGAGGGTTTGGTCCTGAGCCCCGACCAGCTGTACCTGGGGCGCACGGTCGAGCGGACCGCCACGCGCAACCTGGTGCCGATGATCGAGGGACGCTCGTCGATCGGCCGGTTGGGGCTGTTCGTGCACGTGACGGCCGGGTTCGGCGACGTCGGCTTCGCCGGATTCTGGACGCTGGAGATGTTCGCCGTGCAACCGATCCGCGTGTACGCGGGCGTGCCTATCTGCCAGATCTTCTATCACGAAGTCTGCGGCGAGATCAGCGAATATCCCGGCAAGTACCAGCACAACCGCGACATTCAGCCGAGCCTGCTCTACAAGGAGTTCGGCCCGGGAGAGAGCCGTGACCCGCAGATGTGGCTCGATTTCGGCATCGAGCCGCCGGGCGATTGAGCGGCACCGGTCGTGCTGTCGTGCTTAGACGACGGCAAAGTAGTTTTCGACGGCAAAGTCGAAGTGATCTTTAGTCAGCTCCAACGGCCAGCCGTTGAACTGGCAGTAATTGCGCACCTGCAACAACAAGTCGCGCGGCTGGCAGCACCGCAGCGGCCGATTGATCGACGTGTAGTGCGTCGAAATCAGGTAATTGATGGCCGCCTCGTTGTAGGTGAACCCGAACTTGGGGCACAGGATTTCGAACAGCCGGCGGAATTCGGCTTCGCTCGGGTCGATCACTTCGACCTTGTAGGGAATGCGGCGCAAGAACGCATCGTCGCACAAGTCGCGCGGCTGTAAGTTGGTCGAAAAGACGATCAACTGGTCGAACGGGACCTGGATTTTCTTGCCGCTCGGCAGGTTGAGGAAGTCGTACCGCTTTTCCAGCGGCACGATCCACCGGTTCAGCAGTTCGGCGGTACTCATGCGCTGCCGGCCGAAGTCGTCGATCACGAGCGTGCCGCAGTTGCTCTTTAATTGCAGCGGCGCTTCGCTGATGCCCGTCGATGTGTTGCGCGTGACTTCGAGCGAATCCATGGTCAATTCGCCGCCCACGATGATCGTCGGGCGGCGAATCCGGATCCAGCGCTTGTCGATCTTGAGTTCGTCGATCAGGCCCGCGCTTCCCGGCAGGGGCACTTCGTCGTGGCACGTCGGATCGAAGAGCCGGATGATTTCGCCGTCGATACCCAGCGCGCGCGGAATCCAGATGGTCTCGCCGAAGCATTTCGTCACACGCTCGGCGATACTCGTCTTGCCATTGCCCGGCGCACCGTACAAGAACAAGCCGCGGCCCGAGTTGATCGCCGGCCCGAGCCGCGCGAACATGTGGTCGCTCAGCAGCAGATCGTTGAAGGCGTGCTTCAACTCGTCGGGGCCGGGGTGTTGCGTGGTCAGCGTTTGGGCGGCCACGCTTTCCAGGTAGTGATGCAGGTGGACCGGCGCCGAACCGAAATAGGTCGATTGATCGTTCAGCCGCCGGGCCCGTTCGCGGCCCATGTCGGAAACTTGATATTCGTAGTCGCCCATCACCGCCGTATTGCGGTAGTAGATGAGCTGGTCGTTCTTCAACTGCCGCAGGATGTTCTCGACGATTTGGAAAGGCAGCTTGATCTGGTCGACCAGTTGACGGCCGGTGCCCGAGCCTCGCGCGAACAGGCACTTGAGCAGCAGGGCCTCGACCTCGCTTTCGGTCAGCTTGGCCTCGACCAGCGTTTTCGGCTCGGTCGGCAGAAACAACTCGCCGAGCTTGGCGGCCTTCGGCGAAATCGCGGGGCCGGCAGGGCTTGCAGGCGCCGGCTTGGCTGGCGCTGGCCGCGCGGGCGCGGGTGCCGCGGCAGGCTTGAGCACGCTCCCGTCGCCGACGATGTTCGAGATCCGCGTCAGCAGCGTCTGCAGGGTCGCGTCGGCCTCTTCGCCGGCCGTCTTTTTCGGCGTCGCATCCGCAGAAGGCGATGCGCCGGCTTCGCTCCAGGGCTCGCTCCCTGATTGAACGCCCTTTCCGGTTGCAAGCTGTGCCAACAGGCTTTCGCGAGCGGTGTCGGTCATGGTACCCCTGGAGCCTCTAGCGCACCTGCTTCGAACTGCCCACGCTCGGGCGAACCAAGGTAAGCCTAGGTTGCCCCCGACCGTCGGCAAGCGCCCGGGGCTGCCAGGGCCGAAGTGAGCGGTCGCGCCGGCCGGACCGGCTGTGCTGGCAGGGACGAGCAGGTCCGGCGAACCCCCTGGGGAGGCGCAGCCGAGGCCAGGGCCCCAGACAAAACGCCGCCGGATCGCTAAAATCCGCCGGCAGATGGACCACCGGGGCCTGTTGCAGCGTTGCCGGTGCCAGGTTCGAGAAGACCCATTTTTCTGACGGCTGCTGGCCGCGAGGACCCATAAATCCATGTCTGCTGCACGCGTGACCGATCCGTTCCAAGCCCGCGGTACCTTCGAGTCCGGACAGGGGCCAATCGGGATCTATCGTCTGTCACGGTTGGAAGAACTCGGTCTGTGCAACGTATCCCAGTTGCCCTATTCAATTCGCATCCTGCTCGAATCGGCCCTGCGTAACTGCGACGGCTTTGAAGTCAGCCAGGACGACGTAAAGAAGCTGGCAGGCTGGAAGGCCCAGGGCTTGCCCGAGGTCGAAATCCCCTTCAAGCCGGCGCGGGTCGTGCTGCAAGATTTCACGGGCGTGCCGTGCGTGGTCGATCTGGCCGCGATGCGCGGCGCTATGCGGCGTCTCGGCGGTGACCCCAAGCGGATCAATCCGCTGATTCCGGTCGACCTGGTGATCGACCACTCGGTGCAGGTTGATGCGTTCGGTTCGAGTTCCGCGCTGGAACAGAACGTCGCGCTCGAGTTCGAGCGCAACGGCGAGCGGTACGAGTTTCTGCGCTGGGGACAGTTGGCGTTCGACAATTTCCGCGTCGTGCCGCCGGCCGTGGGTATCGTGCATCAGGTGAATCTCGAGTACCTGGCCAAGGGCGTGTTCGTCCGCCAGGATCATGCGGGGCCCGTGGCGCTGCCCGACTCGCTCGTCGGCACCGACAGCCATACCACGATGATCAATGGCCTGGGGGTCCTGGGCTGGGGCGTCGGCGGGATCGAGGCCGAGGCCGTCATGCTCGGCCAGCCGATCTACATGTTGCTGCCCGAGGTGGTCGGTTTCGAGCTGACGGGCAAGTTGCCACCGGGCGCCACGGCGACCGATCTCGTGCTGCGGGTGACCGAGATGCTTCGCGCCCACGGCGTCGTGGGCAAGTTCGTCGAATTCTTCGGCTCGGGCCTGCCTTCGATGCGCCTGGCAGATCGGGCCACGATCAGCAACATGGCTCCCGAATACGGGGCCACGATGGGCTTCTTCCCGATCGACGATGAGACTCTGCGTTTCTTGCGAACCACAGGCCGTAGCGACGCGGAAGTCGCGCTCGTCGAGCGCTATACGAAGGAACAGGGGTTGTTTCTGACGCCCGGCTCGCCGGTGCCCAAATTCAGCCAGACCCTGTCGCTCGACATGTCGACGGTCGAACCGAGCCTGGCGGGGCCCAAACGCCCGCACGACCGCGTCGCACTGCGCAGCGTCAAGCAAGAGTTTCAGCAGTCCCTCACCGCGCCCTTCAACAAGCGGGGCTTCGCGCTCGAAGGTTCGGCGCTGGCGCGCAAGGCGACCGTGGCGGACAACGGCGCCTCGACCGAAATCGGGCACGGCGCCGTCGTGATCGCGGCGATCACCAGCTGCACGAACACCAGCAACCCGTCGGTGATGCTCGGCGCGGGCATCCTGGCGAAGAAAGCCGTGGCGCGGGGCCTTCGCGTCCGGCCGTACGTCAAAACGAGTCTGGCACCAGGGTCGCGCGTCGTGACGGACTATCTGGAACGTGCCGGACTGACCGCGGCGCTCGATCAGCTCGGTTTCCAAACAGTCGGCTACGGCTGCACGACCTGCATCGGCAACAGCGGCCCGCTACCCGAGCACGTGGCCGCGGCCGTAACCGGCGGCGACCTCGTGGCGTCGGCCGTGCTCAGCGGCAATCGCAATTTCGAAGGGCGCGTCAATCCGCTCGTGAAGGCGAATTACCTGGCTAGCCCGCCCTTGGTCGTGGCCTATGCCTTGGCCGGGACGGTCGACATCGATCTGACTAAAGAGCCGCTCGGCACTGGATCGGACGGCAAGCCGGTCTACCTGGCCGACGTCTGGCCGACTCACGAGGAGATTGCCCAGGCGATCGACGCGAACGTGCGCCCGGAGATGTTCCGTGAGCGCTACAACAACGTGTTCGCATCGAACGACAAATGGAACCAGATCAAAGTCGCCAAGAGCGATCTGTATGCCTGGGACGCAGCGAGCACCTACATCCAAGAGCCGCCGTTCCTGGCCGAGTTGACACGCGAGCCGTCGCCCACGCAGCCCATCGCCGGCGCACGCGTACTGGCGGCCCTGGGCGACTCGGTCACGACCGATCACATTTCACCGGCTGGCTCGATCGCCAAGGACAGCCCGGCCGGAAGGTTCTTGATCGACCACGGCGTCCAGCCGCGCGATTTCAACAGCTACGGCGCGCGGCGCGGAAACGACCGCGTGATGACGCGCGGCACCTTTGCAAACATCCGCATTCGCAACTTGATCGCCCCCGGCACCGAAGGCGGTGTGACCCGGCACTTGCCCGACGGCCAGGTGCTGAGCATTTACGACGCGGCGATGAAATACCAGCAAGCGGGAGTGCCGCTGATCGTGCTGGCGGGTGCCGAGTACGGCACCGGTTCGAGCCGCGACTGGGCGGCCAAGGGAACGTATCTGCTCGGTGTCCGGGCCGTAATCGCCGTCAGCTTCGAGCGCATTCACCGCAGCAACCTGGTGGGGATGGGAGTTCTGCCGCTGGAGCTGCCCGCCGGGCAGACGTGGCAAGGACTCGGCCTGACCGGCGAAGAGCTGTTCACCGTTCACGGCCTCGATGAGACCTTGCGGCCGCGCGGAACGTTGGAGGTCGAGGCTCGCGACGCGAGTGGTGCGGTGAAGAAGTTCAAGGTCACGGCGCGCATTGACACGCCGGTCGAGCTCGATTACTACCGCAACGGCGGCATTCTGCAGACGGTGCTGCGTAAGGCGCTCGCCGGCGGCTGAGTTCCGGTCACGCTGGCATGCCGCCGCCTACCGCGCGGGGCAGGCACGCTACCGGTGCGGGGCAGGCAGGCTACCGGTGCCGGGCCAGTTCTTGACCCAACATGACAAAGTCGTCTTTGTAGCGCTGCAGGGCCTCGTCGGGGTTCAGATTGAACACCGTGCGGCCCAGCGTGTGCCAGCGCCCTTTGTCATAGTGGAAGACGGCGGTCGCTTCGCGTAATTGCGCCGTGCTGCCGTAGTCTTCTTGATAGGGGTTGTCGAGCAGTCCGCCCGCGGTGGGTTGATCGCAGGCAATCGTGACGCCGACAAACGCGCACAAACGGCCCGTGCGACGGTCGCGGGCATAGGTCACGTCGTTGCTGAACTCACAATCGTTCCAGCGCAGGTGAGGTGCGCGACCACTGTTGGCAGCTAATTGGAGAAAGCGCGCCTCAAGACGCTCGCGCTGGCGGTGAAACTCGCGCCGCTCGCGGGCAAAGCGAGCTTCGCGCAACGATTTGCGCATCGGCCGCCAAATGAACACAGCGGCCAAACACGCGAATACGATGGGCACGCCAAGAATGCCCCACAGGGTTACCATCCACAACTCCCCAAGCATGCGACGTCGCCGCAGAATCCTGCCCCGGCCCTTACTCAAATTCTAACTAGGGCTGCTTCAATCTGGCAAGCAATAATGGCCAATTCTGGACGCGCCGACTTACGTGTCGCCGCGCGGATTCCGCGCCCGGAACCGTACAGCTACGCGGGGGGGCGGGAAGGCCTCACGATCGGCATAAACTTGCCGAAGTTGTCCATTGAAGCCGGCGGCTTCGCGCCCATATTGGAGGGCCATGCCGATTCTAGGTGCGCACATGTCGATCGCCGGTGGCTACTACCGGGCCGTGGAATATGCCCGCAAAGCCGGCTGCGACTGTGTGCAGCTTTTCACGAAGAACAACAACCAGTGGCGGGCCAAACCGATCACGCCGGATGAGCAGGCGAGGTTCCGCCAAAGTCTTGCGGATAGCGGCGTCGAGCATCCGATCGCACACAACTCGTACCTGATCAACCTTGCGGCCCCCGACGCGGACTTGTGGAACAAGAGCATCGACGCGATGGTCGTCGAACTGCAGCGCGCCGGACAATTGGGCATTCCGTTCGTCGTCGCGCATCCGGGAGCCTACACGACCACCAGCGAGGCCGTCGGTTTGCGGCGCATCGTTCGGGCACTCAACACGATTCACAAACAGACGCCCGAGGTGCCTGCCCGGATCCTGCTCGAAACAACCGCCGGCCAGGGGAGCTCGCTCGGTTGCCGATTTGAACATCTGGCACGTCTGATCGAGGGCGTGAAGGATCCCGAGCGTGTGGGGGTCTGCGTCGATACGTGCCATGTGTTCGCCGCGGGCTACCCGCTGGCCGATCGCAAGGACTACCTGGCGACGTTTCGTGCGATGGATGCCACGTTTGGGTTGGAGAAGATCCGTGCCTTTCACCTCAACGACAGCGTCAAGCCGTTGGGGTCCCGGGTCGATCGACACGCGCACATCGGTGCCGGGTGCCTGGGGCTGGAGCCATTCCGGCATTTGATGAACGATCGGCGTTTTCGGCAGGTGCCCATGTACCTGGAAACGCCCAAGGGGACTCGCGACGGCGAAGATCTCGACCGGATCAATCTGCGCGTGCTGCGCGGCCTCGTGGCCAGGTGAGAAATGTCCCAAAAACGAGGGGTGAACAAGGGGGGCCGGGCCGTCGCCGGGAGCCCCATGCCGGCTATGCGGCCTGTATCGCGGAAGCGTGTTTGTTGCACCCGAGCGGGGAACATTTGCCGATCCTACGACACGCCGCCGCTTGGGGTTACGGTCTGGCGCGTTGACCGTTTCCGCGGGTACCGATAGAGTTTCCTGGGTCTGCCATCTGCAATTGCTGCAGTTTCGCGGCGGCAGGCCCGGACAGCCGACTCCACCGCGGGGGACCGCGCGATGGCCCTCAAGTATTTCAAACGCTATCGGATGGAGATCGAGCTCCCGGGGCGCGATTTGACGCTGCCTCCGCTGCCCGAGTGCTACCGCGTCGTCGCCTGGAAGCCCACGCTCGTCGACGAGCATGCCCGGACCAAGTACCTGAGTTTTCGGACCGAGATCGACGCGAATGTGTTTCCGTGTCTCGGGGAGCACGATGGCTGCCAGCGGCTGATGCGCGAAATCGTACGCAAGACGGGTTTCCTCCCCGGGGCGACGTGGCTGATGGCCTACGAACCGGACGGGCCCGGTGATCCGGAATACTGCGGCACGATTCAGGGCATTTGCGATCATACCGGCCTGGGAGCCGTGCAGAACTTGGGCGTGGTGCCCGAGCATCGCGGCCGAAATCTGGGCACCGCCTTGTTGATGGCGGCTCTGAACGGTTTTCGAGCAGCGGGCTTGCGCCGCGCTTTTCTCGAGGTCACGGCCCAGAACGACGGCGCAATCCGGCTTTATCGCCGGCTCGGCTTTGCGAAAGTGCGGACCGTCTACAAAGCGGCCGAAATCGACTACAGCGAAACGCTCGCGCGCGGAACCGCTTGATTCTCGCGCGCCGCGCGTGGCGGCACGGCGCCGATATGCCGGTTCTGCCTGCCCTGCCGATCGCAGCGGCTTTGCGGGCCACAGCCGCCACTTGCCCACCTGGGAGTAGGGCCGCATACTTGCGCCGCCTTCTGTGCGGCGCAATTGGCGGGCATCAGGCCGAGCAGGCACGAGCGATTCCGAGTGAACTCCCAGCAAATCTTTTCCGAGACCTTGCCCAACGGCCTGGTGCTGGTGGCCGAGCCGATGGACTGGCTCGATTCGGCCGCTTTTTCCCTGCTGGTTCCCGCCGGGAGCGCATACGATCCCGACGACAAGCCCGGCCTGGCGAGTTTGACTTGCGAACTGGCCCTGCGTGGCGCCGGGCCGCGCGATTCGCGGCAGTTCGTCTGCGACTTGGACAACCTGGGCGTCGAACGGGCTGAAAGCGTCTCGGACGCCCATACCAGCTTCAGCGTCGCCACGCTGGCGGCGAGCCTGCCCAAGGCCCTGGCCATCTATGCCGACGTGCTCCGCGAGGCGCACTTGCCTGGCGATCAGCTCGAGGCCAGCCGCCAAGGTGTATTGCAGGAGTTACGCGCCGTCGAAGACGAGCCGGCCCACAAGGTGATGCTGGAGCTGCGGCGGAATCTCTACCAGTCCCCGTGGGGGCGGCCGAGCCTGGGCGAGGTCGCGGCACTCGAATCGGCCACGCTGGCCGACGTGCAAACCCAATATCGCCGGCTGTTCCGGCCCAATGGCGCAATCCTGGGCGTTGCCGGGAGATTCGATTGGGACGTGTTGCGCGCACAGGTTGCCGAACTGTTTGGCGACTGGCAACCGCAGAGCGTCGAATTAGGTCCCGAGTCGCAAAGGCCGCCGAGGGTGGTCCATATCGATCACGAGACGAATCAAACACAGATCGGTGTGGCCTACCCGAGCGTGCCGTACCGGCATCCCGACTATTTCGAGGCCTGGGGGGCCGTCGGCGTCTTGAGCGGCGGCATGAGCGCGCGGCTGTTTACCGAGGTGCGCGAGAAGCGCGGCCTGTGCTACAGCGTGTCGGCGTCGTACCACACCTATCGCAACCGCGGCGCGGTGCTGTGCTATGCGGGCACCAGCGCCGAACGCGCACAAGAAACGCTCGACGTGCTCGTGGGCGAGTTGGTCCGGCTCAAGGCCGGGGTCCTGGCCCACGAACTCGACCGGCTCAAGGCCCGGATCAAGAGCGGCCTGGTGATGCAGCAGGAATCGAGCTCGGCGCGAAGCGGCGCGGTGGCCCGCGACTGGTACCACTTGGGCCGGGTGCGATCGATGGACGAGGTCGCGACCCGCGTCGATCAGTTGTCGTGCGAATCGATCAGCGCCTACCTGGCGGCCAATCCGCCGCAGGCATTCACGATCGTCACGCTGGGGCCCAAGGCGTTGGAGGTGCCCTGTGGAATTTAAGCGCGCCCAGCTCGACAACGGCCTGGAAGTGATCGCCGAGTGCAATCCGAACGCCTACACGTCGGCCGTGGGATTTTTTGTGCAGACGGGTGCCCGCGACGAGTCGGACCAGGTGGCGGGGGTGAGCCACTTCCTCGAGCACATGGTGTTCAAGGGCAGCGAGCGACGCACGCCCGACGACGTCAATCGACAGTTCGATGAGCTGGGCGCGTCGTACAACGCCTTTACGAGCGAAGAGAGCACGGTCTATTACGCGTCGTTCCTGCCGGAATACCTCGAGCGGGTGGTCGATATCTGGAGCGATATCCTCCGGCCCGCCTTGCGCGACGCGGACTTTGACACCGAAAAGCAGGTGATCATCGAAGAAATCCGGATGTACGAAGACCAGCCGCCCTTCGGCGCCGACGAAAAATGCAAAGCGGCGTTCTTCGGTGAGCATCCGCTCGGCCGCAGCGTGTTGGGTACCATCGATTCGATCGGCCAACTCCACGCCGACCAGATGCGCGAGTACTTCCGGTGCCGCTACAGCCCGCGGAATATCGTGCTGGTCGCCGCGGGTCGCATCGAATTCGACCGGCTCGTCGATCTGGCGGCTCGCCATTGCGGTCATTGGCTTGCCGCCCCTGCTCCGCGCGAAGTCGTACGGGCCAAGCCGTTGGTGGGCTTTCACGCGATCTGCAAAGCGTCGGCGACGCAGCAATATGTCTTGCAGCTCTCCGACGCGCCCGCGGCCACCGACGCCGACCGATTCGCCGCGAAGCTACTGGCGACGGTGCTGGGAGACGATTCGGGCAGCCGGATGTACTGGGAACTGGTCGATCCGGGGCGGGCCGACCAGGCGAGCCTGGGCCATTATGAGTATGAAGGCTCCGGCGCGTTCATGACCTACTTGAGCTGCGAGCCGGACCTGATCGCCGACAATCTGCAGCGCGTGCTCGATTTGTTTCGCGAGGCCGAGTCCGACGGCATCACGGCCGCAGAACTCGACCAGGCGAAGAACAAGATCAACGCGCGCGTGGTGCTCGCCAGCGAGCGGCCGCGCGGGCGGCTGTTCAACTTGGGCTCGAACTGGACGCATCGTCGCGAGTATCGCCGGGTGCAGGACGACCTCGCGGCGGTCGACGCCGTGACGCTCGACGACCTGCGGGCGGTGCTGGCCAAATATCCGCTCAGCCGCAACACCACCGTAACGATCGGCCCGCTCACCACCGTGGCCGCACCCCGTTAGGCGCAATGCTCCCGACTGGCGCGTGCCGGGCCGGGGTCCGCTCGCCAACCGCTGCGAGAAGGCAGTCCATCGATGGAATCCCTGAAGAAACTGCTCGACTTCTTCCTGAAGCTCGACGATCACCTGGCCCGCGTTGTCGCCGACTATGGCACGTGGACCTATGCGATCCTGTTCGCGATCATCTTCTGCGAGACGGGCCTGGTCGTGACGCCGATCTTGCCGGGCGATTCGCTGCTGTTCGCCGCCGGGGCGTTTGCAGCCAAGGGGGCGCTCGATCTGACCACGCTGTTGGTGCTGCTGTCGATTGCCGCCGTGGGCGGCGACGCCGTGAACTATTCGATCGGCAAGTACCTGGGCCCCAAGGTGCTCACCGGCAACTCGCGCTTCCTGAAAAAGGAATACCTCGACAAGACGCACGCGTTCTTCGAGCGCTATGGCCAGATGACGATCATCATGGCGCGGTTCGTGCCCATCGTGCGAACGTTTGCTCCATTCATGGCCGGCGTGGGCACGATGAGCTACCTGAGATTCGCCAGCTACAACGTCGTCGGTGGCATCTTGTGGGTGCTCAGCATGACGCTGGCCGGCTACTTCTTCGGCGCGATTCCCTGGGTGCACGAGCACTTCGAGGCCGTCGTTTTGGGTATCGTGTTCGTCTCGTTGCTCCCCGCCGTGATCGAGGCCATTCGTCTGCGCTGGCAATCGCGCAAGGCAGAGCCGGCCAACGAAGCGGCGCGTTAAGCCTTCGGGCAAGCGCCGGTCGGTGCGCCCTGTGGAAGCTAATCGCGCGGCAGCGGAGCGTCGGTCGGCGACAGCCCCTGGGTGCTGAACTCGCGCCACAGCCGCTGGCCGAGCGTGCTGTGATGTCGGCCGTACAGGAAATAGATCACCAGGCCGATCACCAGCCACACGACGAGTCGAATCCAGGTGTCGAGCGGCAGAAACAACATCATGATCACGTTGACCACGATGCCCGTCGGCGCCACCAGCCAGATCACGGGGCAGCGAAACGGGCGTACGGCGTCGGGACGTTGACGCCGCAGCAAAAGCACCGAAAAGCAGACGATGACAAACGCCAGCAGCGTGCCGATATTGACCATTTCGCCCAGCTTTTCGATCGGCGTCGTGGCCGCGATCACGCTGATCAGAATGCCGGTGACGATCGTCGTCAGGTGCGGCGTCTGATATTTCGGATGCACCTCGGCAACCGCGGGCGGGAGCAATCCGTCGCGGGCCATGGCCAGAAAGATCCGCACCTGGCTTTGAAAGGTGATCAGCAACACGCTGGTCATCCCCGCCAGAGCACCGGTGGCGATAAGCGCCGTCGCTCCGCGCAGCAGGGCGCTGTTCTCTGCGGCGGCGCGTTGGCTGAAGGCGGCGGCGATCGGCGCGCCGATGTCGATCTTGTGATAAGGCACCATGCCCGTAATCACGGCGGCCACGCCGACATAGAGCAACGTGCAGAGACCCAGCGAGACGAGAATGCCGATCGGCATGTCGCGTTGGGGATTGTGCGCCTCTTCGGCATGGGTCGAAATGGCGTCGAAACCGATGTAGGCGAAAAACACGATCGAGGCCCCGAGCATCAGGCCCGAGAGGCCATAGGGCGCAAACGGCGAACGAATCATCTCATCGAGCGGCTGCAGCCAGCGATCGATTCCAAGCACGCCCAGGAGTCCCCAACGGTTTGCGTCGTGGCTAGCCTGGCCCGCGGCGTCGACCGGGATCGACGTCCAGTTCGCCGGGTCGATGTACGACACACCGATAGCGATTACGAACAGCACCACGACCAGCTTGACCAGCACGAGGATCGCGTTGGCTGTCGCGCTTTCGCGAATGCCGATCACCAGGATCGTGGTCACGAGGACCATGATGCCGAGTGCCGGAAAATTGAGCGCCAGGTAGCTGCCAAACTTGTCGGAGTGCGTGAACGGATCGAGCGACAAGCCCGGCCCCACGAGCGGCAGTCCCAGCGCTAATAGTAACTCGTTGAGGTAATGACTCCACGCCGCGGCCACGGTCGCGCAGCTCATGCCGTACTCGAGGATCAGGTCCCAGCCGATGATCCAGGCGAGGATTTCGCCCAACGTGGCATAGGCATAGGTGTAGGCACTGCCGGCCACGGGGGCCATGGCGGCGAATTCGGCATAGCACAAGGCCGCCAGCCCGCAGCCGAACGCCGCGACCATGTACGACGCGACCACGGCGGGGCCGGCGTCCTGCGCCGCGGCGCGGCCGGTCATGACGAAGATGCCCGCCCCGATGATCGCGCCGACGCCGATCGCCGTGAGCGAGAAGGGGCCCAGCACGCGACGCAGCCGATGCTCGCCGGCCATCTCAGCCAGCAGCGTCTCGATGCTCTTGCGGGACAGCAATTGTTTCCAAAGCGTCATGCTCGTCGGTCCTTACGCTGCGCGGAAAAGTTGTCGGCGACAGTATGGGCCGCGTTCAGGTGACAGGTCAATGCGGCGCGGGTGCCGCTCAGCTCTGGCGATCAGTCCGCGCCACGGCGCCGTAATAGCTGCCGTAGGCCGCGTGGCAGCGCGCCTTGACCGCGGCGCGGTCGGCCAGTTCCGGAAAGTCGGCATAGCGGTCGGCCTCGATCTCCGAGACGTCGTAGCGGCTCGTGCCATCGAGCACGAGCTGCGCCATGATCTGGCCGATCGCCGGACTCTGTACGATGCCATGCCCGCAGAACGCCGCGCAGTGAAACAAACCGGCAATCTCGGCGTCGGGCCCGCAGAAAGGCTTGCCGTCGGGCGTGAAGGTCATGATGCCATGCGTAATGTGCATGGGGGTCCGCTCGTTGATCCAGGGGAAACGCCGTCCGGCGGCATCGAGCAACAGCGCCACGCGCAGCTCGGTCCGCGCGGCGCGCAATTCCGACATCTCAAAGTCGTCGCCCAAGGTTTCCATGTCGTAGCCCTGCGGCTCCGACTCGTAGATGCCCACGATCAGGCCACCCACTTCGGGCCGGGTATAGATGCGATTGGCGCGATCGCGCACCGCCGGGCTGTAGCGATCGACCGGGATCTCGGCCTGCGGTTGCGTGGTCAGGTAGTAATGCCCGATGGCGGCCGACGCGAGGCGCGTTTGGGCCTTGGCGGCGGTCAAGTACGACCAGGGGCCCGTCGCGTTGATGACGATCGGCGCGAAGTAATCTTGGCCCGCGGCGCGGACGCCTTGGACGCGGCCGGCGGTGACGTAAACTTCGTCGACGGGCGACCGCGTGCGGAACTCGACGCCGTGCTCGCGCGCGACGCGCACATAGGCTGCCAGTAATTCGGCCGGCTGCAGGTGGCCGTCCGTCGGACAATAACAGGCATCGAGCAGATCGTCGGTGCGCATGTAGGGGAGCAATTGCGCGACGCGTTCGCGCGTGAGATGCTCGATGGCCAGGCCCGCTTCGCGCCCCATGTGCACGTGGTCGGCAATCTCGGCAGCGCGGTCGGCATCGGCCGCGATCCGCAGCGAACCGGTCTGCACGAAGATCTGTGTGCCGGTGCGCCCTTCCAGATCTCGCACGACTTCCAGTCCCTCGACGAGCATCCGCGTCGCGGCCCGCGTGGAACGTAGCTGACCGAGCAGTCCGGCGGCGCGGCCGGTCGATCCGGAACCGAGCAACGAACGTTCCAGCACAACGACGCGTTGGCCGCGCAGGGCCAGTTGCATGGCCGTGCTCGCGCCGGCGACGCCGCCGCCGATCACGAGCACATCGGCCCCAGGGGCTTGAGTGGAAGACATAGGCTCGCAGGCGCTCGCAATCTACGGGGTTCGCCACCGACCGTGCTGGCAGCGCGACGGGCCGGCGCCATTTGGCGGGCCGCGCGGCGGGTGCTGGCAGCGATGTAACTTAGGCGTTTGTAACCGGTTGTGTTAGGGTAAAAACCAGAGCCCTTTTCGGCAGGTAGAAAAGGCAGAGCCGGCGGGTGGCCGTGTTCCCGGTTGCGTTGAGCGACATGGTCCCTTCCCGGGGTCCGGCGGGCAATAACTTTCGATCCGTCAGCTCCGGCCGCGGCAGCACAGGCGTGACACAGCGGCATCCTGGAATTGAAGGACCAGGGAACAGGCTCAGCGAAGCGCAGGCACAGAGAAAGGATGGTTGGCCATGCCCGGAAAGTTTCGGCCGTACTCGGCAGTGATAACCGCGACCTTTGTTCTGTCGGTCGTCGTGGCTTGGCCGGCGCCCGGGGCGCGGGCGGGTGATGCGAAGTTGATCGTCGGCACCACAGTGGCCGATTTTCAACTGCCGACATCCAGCGGCGAAACCTGGTCGTTGGCCGACGCGAGCGAGGCTTCCCTGCTGGTCATCGCGTTCATGGGTACGGAGTGCCCGCTTGCACAGCTTTACGCGCCGCGGCTCGAGGCCTTGGCGCGACAATACGAATCGCGCGGCGTGCGGTTGGTGGCAGTCGATGCGAACGCCCAGGATTCGCTCGAAGAGATCAAGGCGTTCGCCGAACAATTCAACCTGACCTTTCCGGTACTCAAAGACGAAGGTGCCCGCGTGGCCGACGCGCTGGGGGCCACGCGTACGCCGGAGGTCTTTCTGCTCGATGCCTCGCGCACGGTGCGGTATCACGGTCGCGTCGATGATCAGGGGCGCGTCGGTTTTGTGCGACTCGAAGTCGGCCGCAACGACCTGGCCGTGGCCATGGATGAACTCCTGGCGGGTAAGCCGGTCAGCCAGCCCGAGCTGCCGGCGATCGGCTGCCTGATCGGGCGGCGTCGCGAGAGCACGACCTCGGCGCCGGTGACCTATGCCAAGGAAGTCTCGAGGATTTTCCAGCGCCGTTGCATCGAGTGTCACCGCGCCGGCGAGATCGGACCGTTTTCGATGGAGAACTTCGACGACGTGGCCGGTTGGGCCGACATGATCCGCGAAGTGGTCGAGCAGGAACGCATGCCGCCGTGGTTTGCGAACCCGGCCTACGGCAAGTTCTTGAACGATGCCCGACTGACGCCCGAGGAGAAGCAGACGATTTTCGCCTGGATTGACGCCGGCGCGCCGTTGGGCGACGCGAGCGACCTGCCCGCGCCGCGCCAGTTCGTCGAGGGCTGGAACATCGGCGAGCCGGACCAGGTGGTGAAGACGTCGGAAACGCCGTTCGAAGTGCCGGCCGAAGGCGTGCTCGACTACGAGCATTTCGTGGTCGACCCCGGCTGGACCGAGGACAAATGGATCGTGGCCGCGGAAGTGCGTCCGGGCGCTCGTTCGGTCGTGCATCACGTGTTCGTGATGTGCATCCCGCCGAACGAAAAATTCCAGATGTTCAAGATTGCCTTCGACGGCGGCCTGATCGGCGGCTATGCCCCCGGGATGCCTCCCTTCCTGGCCAATCCGGGCGTGGCCCGCAAGGTGAAGGCGGGCTCGAAGATCGTGTTCCAACTGCACTACACGCCCAATGGCCGGCCGCAGCAGGACATCACCAGCGTCGGCTTCAAGTTCTGTGATGCCAGCCAGGTCCAGCAAGAAGTCGAGGTGCGGGGTGCGAGCTATTGGATGTTCATGATCCCGCCGGGTGCGGCCAACCACGAATTGCACGCCAGCTACAAGTTTCGCAAGGACGAATACGTGGCCAACCTGCTGCCGCACATGCACCTGCGCGGCAAGGCGTTTCGCTATGTTGCCAAGTATCCCGACGGCACGAGCGAAATCCTGCTCGACGTGCCCAAGTACGACTTCAACTGGCAGATTCAATACGAGTTCGACAAGCCGAAGCTGATGCCCAAGGGGACCACGCTCGAGTGCACGGGTGTGTACGACAATTCGGCCGACAACCCGGCCAACCCGGACCCGACGGAATGGGTCCGTCCCGGCGAGCAGACGTGGCACGAGATGATGATCGGCTGGTACTCGACGCTGACGGTGCCGAAGGACTAGCAGACGGTTGAGCCCGTCAACGGGCCGCCTGCCTGTGCCGCCGTGGTGGACCTTTCCGCCCGACCGCGGCACGCGTTAAGATGGCCGCTCATCGAGCAGGCGGTTGTCCATCTTGACGAGTACGGATGCCATGCATGTTTCGCTGGTGGTTTTCGGTGGAGGTCCCGGGGGGTACGCGGCTGCGTTTCTGGCGGCCGATTTGGGCCTGGAGGTGGCGATCGTCGATCGCGAGCCGCGGCTGGGGGGCACCTGCCTGCTGAAGGGGTGTATCCCGTCGAAGGCCCTACTGCACGTGGCCAAGGTGCTGTCCGAGGCCCGCGAGGCCTCGCATTGGGGCGTCACCTTTGCCCAGCCGCAGATCGACATCGACGTCATGCGCTCGCGCAAAGAAAAGGTCATCGACACGCTCTCGGGCGGTCTCAAGCAGTTGGCCAAGAAGCGCAACGTGCGGATCATCCACGCCGAGGCCGAATTCCTCGATTCGCAGACCTTGAAGCTCTCCGGCGGCGACCCCGCGACGCGCGACGACGACAAGCTCACCTTCGACCACTGCATCCTCGCGGTCGGGTCGAGCCCGACGCGGATTCCGGCATTTGACCTGAAAACCAACCGGGTCATGGACTCGACCGGGGCGCTTGAACTGCGGGATGTGCCCGAATCGCTGTTGGTGATTGGCGGCGGCTATATCGGGCTCGAAATGGGCACGGTCTACGCTGAGCTAGGGGCCAAAGTGAGCGTTGTCGAGCTGACCGACGGACTACTTCCCGGGGCAGACCGCGATCTGGTCAAGCCACTGGCAGCGCGGCTCGAAAAGCAGTTTGCCGGGATTCACCTGCAGACCAAGGTCGAGGGTCTCAAAGACGGCGGCGACCACATCGAAGCGACGCTCAGCGCGTCCTCGGGAACTCGGCAAGAGAAGTTCAGCCGGGTGCTCGTATCGGTTGGCCGCCGGCCGAACAGCCGCGGGATTGGCCTGGAAAACACTCAGGTCGAGCTCGACCAGCGCGGGTTCGTCGTCGTCGATCGCCAACAGCGCACGGCCGATCCGCACATCCTGGCCATCGGCGATGTGGCCGGTGAACCCATGCTCGCCCACAAGGCCGCGCACGAGGGCAAGGTCGCGGTCGAAGCCCTGCACGGCGGGCCGGCCGAGTTCGACAAGGTGGCCATTCCGGCCGTGGTCTTTACCGATCCCGAACTGGCCTGGGCCGGGCTGACCGAAGAGCAGGCGCGCCAGCAAGGCCGCGATGTCGAGGTGGCCCGATACCCTTGGGCGGCCAGCGGCCGGGCCCAATCGCTGTTGCGCACCGAAGGGTTGACGAAGCTGATTGTTGACCCGGAGAACGAACGGGTGCTGGGTGTGGGGATCGTCGGCGCGGGCGCGGGCGAATTGATCGCCGAGGCTGTCCTGGCGATGGAAATGGGCTGCACGGCCCGCGACCTGGCCGAGTCGATTCATCCGCACCCGACGCTCAGCGAGACCGTGGGTTTCAGCGCCGAGGCGTTCCTGGGCACGGCGACGGAGATCTACCGGCCCCGCAAGGCGGGCGTGGCCGACTGAAGGTCCCTTGGCCGATTCGGCCCCGTGGCTAATTCGGCGGCGCAGCGAGATATTCTGGCCGCGGCCGCTGGTCAACGCGCGCCCGCGTGTCGAGAATACGAGCGCCGCTGCGCGCCTGCATCTCGGTTCGCGCGCGAGGTGCCATGCAGGAGACGATAGCCATGGTCGAAGTCAGCCCCTTGATTGAGCGGATTCGCGGCGAGTTCTCGGCAAGCGAAGCGAAGCTCAAACAATTTCGGTCGCGCCTGGTCGACAATCTGCACGCTCGAAAAGAGCGCGAAGCGCGCCTGGAACGAATCTTCGAGGATCTGCGCGAAGTCTGGCGCTCGCGGCTCGAGACGCTGGCGCAAGAGTTCGGCGATCGGCTCGAATTGACGCCGAAAGTAGAGCCGGGCCATCGCCTGGTGTCGATGCACGTGCAATCGGCGCTGGCGACGATCAAGTTGCAACTCTCCGCGGCGGCCAACAGCGATGTGACGCAAATGGTGCTGGCCTACGACTTGGACATTCTGCCCATCTTGATGGAATTCGAGCGGCACGCCGAGTTGGCGTTACCGCTCGATGAAGTCCGTCCGGAGGTCGTCGGCCAGTGGCTTGACGATCGTATCGTCGAGTTCGTCCACACGTATCTCTCCTTGTATGAAAACGAGCACTATCTGAAAGATCAGATGGTCGACGACCCGATTGCCAGGGTGAGCTTTCCCAAGTTCGCGGCGGGGGCCAAGCGCGAACGCGGTGGGCAGACGATCTACTTCATCAGCGAGGAGACGGCGGCGGAATTCGATCGGCAGTCGCCCCCCTAGCTCGATGCAGCCATCCGCAGCCTGCGGGGCTGACCGTCAAACCACCCAAACCACCCCTCCGAGCGTTGCGGGCCAGCGGCGCAGAAACCGGCCCGCACCTTTCCTTCGCTCTGACCTTTACGGTTGTGCCAGCACGGGGAATAATACGCCTGGCTCCCGGGCGACGAAAACCGTGCGGCCGCTTCGAGTTCGGCTCAAACTCGCGACGGTGGTTCGGCGTATGGCGCAAGCGCCGGGGGAGCGACGGATTGCAGGCGGAACGTCGGCACCACTGCCGACTTAGGTGAATGCGAAGACCTGTCGCGCGATGCCTGGCCAGGGGCCTCACTCCTGGCAGCACCAGGGCTGCGCGGTTCTGTCCAAGCGTCCTCCTAAAATGCCCTCAGGGCGCGCCGAGATGCCTCGGCCGTTGCACCTCGCGGGGCGAACCGCCCCAGGTCGAAGGAGACGATTGACCATGGCAGTCAGCGAGTTCGAATCGGCCGTACCCGGCGACTACGATCCGGCCGAAACGGCCGAATGGCTCGAGTCGCTCGAATACGTGTTGGAGAGCAAGGGGCGCGAGCGGGTCAGCTTCCTGCTCCAGCAACTCAGCGAGGCCGCCCATCGGCGCGGCGTTGAGTTGCCGTTCACGGCCAACACGCCTTACATCAATACCATTCCCGCCGACAAGCAGCCGATCTATCCCGGCAACCGCGAACTCGAGCGGCGCATCAAGAGCATCATTCGTTGGAACGCGATGGCCATGGTCGTGCGCGCCAACCGGATGAGCCCCGGCATCGGCGGGCATATCTCGACCTATGCGTCGGCCGCCACGTTGTTGGAAGTCGGCTTCAATCATTTCTTCCGCGGCAAGAGCGACGACTACTCGGGCGATCAGATCTTCTTCCAAGGGCACGCCTCGCCGGGTATCTATGCCCGGGCGTTTCTCGAAGGGCGGTTGACCGAAAAGCAGCTCGAGAATTTCCGCCGCGAGATGGCCGAAGGCGGCGGGTTATCGTCGTACCCGCATCCTTGGTTGATGCCGCACTTTTGGGAGTTTCCGACGGTCTCGATGGGCCTGGGGCCGATCATGGCCATCTACCAGGCACGGTTCAACAAGTATCTGACCGACCGCGGCATCAAGGATTGCAGCCGCTCGCACGTTTGGGCATTCATGGGCGACGGCGAATGCGACGAGCCGGAAGCTCTCGGCGCCATCACGCTGGCCAGCCGCGAAAACCTCGACAACCTGATCTTCGTGATCAACTGCAACCTGCAGCGGCTCGACGGCCCCGTGCGCGGCAACGGCAAAATCATCCAGGAGCTCGAGGCCATTTTCCGCGGAGCGGGCTGGAACGTGGTCAAGGTGATCTGGGGTGACGACTGGGACCCCATGCTCGCGCGCGACAAGTCCGGCGCCCTGGTCCGCCGTATGGGCGAGATTGTTGACGGCGAGTACCAGAAGTACATCGTCAGCTCGGGTGAATACATTCGCGAGCACTTCTTCGGCAATGATCCGGAACTGCAGGCACTCGCGGCGCCGCTGTCGGACGAGAAGATCAAGCGAATGCGCCGCGGCGGCCACGATCCGGAGAAAGTCTACGCCGCCTACAAAGCAGCGGTCGATTGTCAGGGCCGTCCGACGGTCGTGCTGGCCAAGACGATCAAGGGCTACGGCCTCGGCGAAGCCGGCGAAGGCCGCAACGTTACGCATCAACAGAAGAAGCTCAACGAAGAGGAGCTGCGCGAGTTCCGTACCCGGTTCGCGATTCCAATCTCGGACGAAGAGGTGGCCAAGGCGCCGTTTTATCGTCCGGCCGACGACAGTGCCGAGATCAAGTATCTGCATGCCCGCCGGCAAGAGTTGGGCGGTTACGTGCCCGGTCGACCGATGCAGGCGATGCCGCTCAAGACGCCAACGGCGACCGACTACAAGGAGTTTCTCGAAGGCAGCGGCGAGCGCGAGGTGTCGACCACGATGGCCTTCGTGCGGTTCTTCGGCAAGCTGCTCCGCGACAAGCACATCGGCCGCAACGTCGTGCCGATCGTGCCGGACGAATCGCGCACGTTTGGCATGGAGGCGCTATTCCGGCAGTGCGGGATCTATGCCCATAAAGGCCAGCTTTACGAACCGGTCGATTCGGACAACGTGCTCTACTATCGCGAGGCGAAGGACGGTCAGATCCTCGAGGAAGGCATCACCGAAGCCGGGTCGATGGCCTCGTTCGTGGCGGCCGGAACGTCGTACACGACGCACGGCATCCCGATGATTCCGTTCTTCATCTTCTATTCGATGTTCGGCTTCCAGCGGATCGGCGACTTGATCTGGGCCGCCGGCGATTCTCGCTGCAAGGGTTTTCTGCTGGGGGCCACCGCCGGGCGCACGACGCTCGCCGGCGAAGGACTGCAGCACCAGGACGGCCACAGCCACCTGATCGCGCTGGCGTTTCCACACGTGCGCGCGTACGACCCGGCCTATGCCTACGAGTGCACGACGATCATCCTCGACGGCATGCGGCGGATGTACAAGGAAGGCGACGATGCCATCTACTACATCACCGTCATGAACGAGAACTACGTGCAGCCGCCGCTGCCCCCCGGCACCGAGGAAGGCATCGTCCGCGGCATCTACCCGGTGTCGACCGCCGACGCCGGCCACGGCCGCCCGCATGTGCAATTGTTCGGCTCGGGGGCCATCTTCCGCGAGACGCTCGCGGCGCAGCGCATCTTGGCCGAAAAGTTCGGCGTCTCCAGCAAGGTCTGGAGTGTGACGAGCTATCGCGAGCTGTGGCGCGACGCGCAGGCCGTCGATCGCTGGAACATGCTCCACCCGCTCGAGCCCAAGCGGCAGTCGTTCCTCGAACAGTCGCTGGCCGGTGAGGCCGGCCCGTTTGTCGCCGCCAGCGACTATGTGTGCGCCTTGCCGCAGATCATCGACCCCTGGGTCCCCGGCGGCCTGACCGTCTTGGGCACCGACGGCTTCGGTCGGAGCGAATCGCGCGAGGTCTTGCGGCGGTTCTTCGAGGTCGATGCCGCTGCCATCGTCGTGGCGGCGCTCGATCGCCTCGCTCGGGCGGGCAGCGTGCCCGCGGACGACGTCGCGCGGGCGATCCGCGAATTTGGCATCGATCCGGAACAGCCCGATCCGTTTACGCAGACCTACGTTTCGTAGCAACACGCGGCGGTGCGCCGCGCACAGCAACAGTGGGCTGCGGTTGCCACCGGGCGACTGCGCCCGACAAGGGAAGGGACATGGCGATTGAATTCCGTTTGCCCGATCTGGGTGAAAACATCGAGTCGGGCGACGTGGTCAACGTGCTCGTCAACGTCGGCGACGAGATTACAGCCAACCAGGCGATCGTCGAATTAGAGACCGACAAGGCGGTCGTCGAGGTGCCGTGCTCGCATGCCGGCAAGATCACGGCGATCCACGTGGCGAAGGGCCAATCCGTGCCGGTCGGCGGGTTGCTCGTGACCCTCGAAGCGGTAGGTAGCGCCGGCGCGGCGGCGGCACCATCCAAGCCGGCGAAGGCACAGAAAGAAAAACAGCCCGCCAAGGCCCAAGAACAGCCCGAACCGGCCAAGGCCGCTAAGGCGGCGCCGAAGGCCGAGCGCAACGGCCCCGAGTCACGCCCCAGCCGCGCACCCGCGAAGCCGCCCGCGCCGGAACCCGTTGCGAGTTCCCCGGCGACGGACGAGGCCGAAGGGGACGACGGGCTGGCCGCACCGGCGGGCCCCGCCACGCGCCGCCTCGCGAGGGAACTGGGCGTCGATCTCGCGCGGGTATCGGGAAGCGGCCCGGGCGGGCGAATCACTCGCGAAGACGTCATCGCCGCCGTTCGCCAGTTCAGCTCGGGAGCCAATGCAGCGCCCGTCAGCACGGCGACATCCGGCGGCGGCACGGCGACCGCCCCGGCGAAATCGGCCAAGTCGGCCTCGCGCCCGGCGCCTGCGGGCACGCCGGGCACCGACTCGTATGGAGCGGTCCGGCGCGAGCGGATGAGCAAGATCCGCAAGACGATCGCGGTGAACATGGCCCGGTCGTCGAGCACGATTCCGCACGTCACGAACTTTGACGATGCCGATATCACCGAGCTGGAACAGATCCGCAAGACGAGCGCGACCGATCACGACGGCCGTCCGGTGAAATTGACGATGCTGGCCTTCGTGCTGAAGGCGGTGGCGCAGTCGCTGCGTCAGCACCCGACGCTCAATGCCTCGCTCGACCTGGAGGCCGAGGAAATCGTTTACAAGGACTACGTCAACGTCGGCGTGGCCGTCGATACCGAGCGGGGCCTGGTCGTGCCCGTGATGCGCAATGCCGATCGGATGAGCATCCCGCAGATCGGCCAGGGTCTGACCGGCATGGCCGCGCAAGCCCGCAGCGCCCAGTTCGCCATCGAGGACCTGCGCGGCGGCACCTTCACGATCAGCAACCTGGGGGCGGTCGGCGGGACCTATTCGACGCCGATCATCAACCATCCAGAGGTGGCCGTGCTGCTGGTGGGCCGCTCGCGGATGTTGCCCAAGTGGATCGGCGACAAGTTCGAGCCGCGGCTGATGATGCCGCTGAGCCTGTCATACGATCATCGCCTGGTCGACGGGGCCGCCGCGGCACGGTTCCTCAACGAAGTGATCGAGTATCTGCAAACTCCCGGCCGGCTGTTGCTGGCGACCTGACCGGGGTCGGCGTCGGCGATCCTCTGCGGCTGCCTGGCCATTGCGCGGTTTTCTTGACCCCGGCGCAGCGTCTGGGAGAATCGCTGCCCGGGAGAAGTGGCGAGAGGGGGCAATCGCATCCACACCAACCTGGAGTTGGCGGCATGGGCGACGCTACGCGCTCGTTGCGGGTCACGCATACGCTGAACCGCGCAGTCTTGGTCTATCCCGAGCGGCTGGCCGTGATCGACGGGGCGACGCGCAAGACCTGGCGCGAGCTGGGCGACCGCGTGCCGCGGCTGGCCGGTGCGCTGCGCGAGCGCGGGATCGGCTGCGACGACAAGGTCGCGATTCTCGCGCTGAACAGCTACCGCTATTTCGAGCTGTACTTTGCCACGATGTGGGCCGGTGGGGTCGTCGTGCCGCTCAATTTTCGCCTGGCCCCGCCCGAGTTGATCCACCAGATCAACGAATCCGAGGCCAAGGTGCTGTGCGTCGACGAGACGTTCGCCGCGATGCTGCCAGCCTTCGCGGGAAACATGCCGGCGATCAAGCACATCGTGTTGATGAAATCGGGCGACGACGCGCCGGCCGGTTGCGTACCCTACGAGGCGGCGCTCCAGGCGGGCGAGCCCTGTGCCGACGCGCTGCGCGGCGACGACGACGTGGCGGGCATTTTCTACACCGGCGGCACAACGGGCCGCGCCAAGGGCGTCATGCTGAGCCACGGCAACCTGATGGCCAATGCCCAGAACGGGCTGCTCGCCAACCACGGCAGTTTTCGCGATATCTACCTGCATTGCGCGCCGATGTTTCACCTGGCCGACATTTCCTCGACATTCGGCCTGACGATGATCGGTGCGACCCACTCGTTTCTGCCGTTCTACGAGCCGGTGGCGCTGATGCAGGCGATCCAGGAATATCGCGTGTCGCTCGTCGTGATGATTCCGACCATGCTCAACATGGTGATCAACCATCCGCGGTTCAGTGAGTTCGATCTGTCGAGCCTGCGTTGCGTGTTGTACGGCGCGTCGCCGATGCCCTTAGCCGTGCTGCAAAAGGCGCTGCAGGTGCTGCCGTGCGACTACATCCAAGGCTACGGCATGACCGAATTGTCGCCGCTGGTGACCATGCTGCCGCCGGCCGATCACGTCGATCTCGACACGCCCGAACGGCAGCGCCATCTGAAGAGCGCGGGATTTCCCCTGTTCACCGCCGAGGTCAAGGTGCTCGACGACGAAGACCGCGAGGTACCCTACGGCACGGTCGGCGAGATCTGCGCGCGCGGACCGATGGTCATGCAGGGCTACTGGAAGCAACCCGATGCGACCGCGCAGGCCTTGCGCAATGGCTGGATGCACACGGGCGATGCCGGCTATATGGAGCCCGACGGCTACCTGTACCTGGTCGATCGGACCAAGGACATGATCGTCAGCGGCGGCGAGAACGTGTATTCGACCGAGGTCGAGGCGGCGTTGTACGACCATCCGGCGGTGCTCGAGGCCGCCGTGATCGGCATTCCCCACGAGGTCTGGGGTGAGGCCGTGCATGCCATCGTCGTATGCCGCACGGGGCACGTGGTGACCGCCGAGGAGCTGTTCGAGCATTGCCACGCGCGGATTGCCAACTACAAATGCCCGAAGTCAGTCGATTTTCACGCGTCCGAGCTCCCCAAGAGCGGGGCCGGCAAGATCCTCAAACGCGAGCTGCGCAAGCCGTTCTGGGAGTCGCACGAGCGGATGATAAACTAAGGCCGTTCGTGGGACCGCGTCGTCCGTGCTGTTTCCTGCCTCGTTTCCTGCTGCAAGTCGTCAACGGTGTCTATGGCCACGATTGCTTCGCCGAGTGTCGGATCGCATTTCCTGTTCACCGAAGAGCATGAGCTGCTGCGCAAGACGGTACGGCAGTTTCTCGAGCGCGAGGTCAATCCGCACGCCGACGCCTGGGAAGAGGCCGGCATCATTCCCAAGTCGCTGTACCTGCGGGGCGGCGAGCTGGGTTTCTTCGGGCACCACACGCCGGAAGAGTACGGCGGCTACGGCGCCGACGCCCGCATGGCGGTCGTGCTGGCCGAGGAGTTCTCGTTTGCGCACACCAGCGGCCTGGGCATGGCTTTCGGCGCGCATTCCGAGATCGCGATGCCGCACATCGTCCGGTTCGGCACCCATGAGCAGAAGCAACGCTGGTTGCCCGACCTCGTCGCGGGGCGCAAAGTGGCGGCGCTGGGCATTACCGAGCCGGGCGCCGGCAGCAACGTGGCGGGCCTGGCGACGACGGCCCGCCGCGAGGGAGATCATTTCCGTCTGACCGGGTCGAAGATCTTCATCACCAACTCGGTCAATGCCGACGTGTTCTGCATCGCGGCCAAGACCGACCCCAACGCCGGGCACAAGGGGATCAGCATGCTGCTGGTTCCTCGCGAAACGCCGGGCTTTACGGTCGAGCACATGAAGAACAAGCTCGGCCGCCGCGCCAGCGACACGGGGTTGCTGACGTTCGACGAATGCGTGGTGCCCGCCGAAAACGTACTCGGCGAGTTGAATCGCGGCTTTTACCAGATCATGCAGTGCTTCGAGAACGAGCGGCTGGTGATCGCGGCCGGATGTGTCGGCGCGGCACAGTCCACGCTCGAGCGGACGATCAAGTACTGCCAGGAACGCCCGATGGGTTTCGGCCATCTGTCCGACATGCAGGTCACTCGTCAGCGGCTGGCCCGGTCGTACATGGAGCTCGAGGCGATGCGCCAGATGGTCTATTCCACGACCTGGCGGGTGATCAACGGGCAGCCGAGCTTGAAAGAGGTTTGCGCGGCCAAGGCGTTCGCCTCGGAGGCGGCCTGCCGCATTATCGACGACTGCTTCCAGCTCCACGGCGGCTACGCATATTTCACCGACTATCTGGTCGAGCGTGCCTACCGCGACATCCGGCTCGACCGCATCGGCGGCGGTGCGACCGAAGTGATGCTCGAGATCATCGCCAAGCAGCTGCGGATTTGAGCTCGCGGCCGGCGAGGTCTAGAAGTCGAACCACAGCCCGGCGCCGATCTGCTCTTCGTTCTGGCCGAGCAGTTCGTATTGAGGGCTCATGCCGTTGAGATAGTGCAGGCCGAGCCGGAGCAGGTGGCCCGGCCCGTCGCCGCGCCACTGCCAGCCGGCCTGAAAGGTGAAGCGGCCGCTGTAGTTGATCTCTTCGTGCAAGTGCACGTTCGTCGCCATGAACGGGGCACCGCGCAGGCCGCTGGGCTGGCCGGGGCTGTATTCGGCCCCGAACTGGAACTCCCACTGCTCGGCCACGTCCTCGTAAAACGACCAGCCGGCCTCGCCGTAGAACCGCCAGTTGTTGTTGGGGCGAAAGGCCGTGCCATAGACGACGACATCGCGGCTGTAGTTGATCCGCGTATAGCCGGGGTTCTTGAGCAGGAATTCGTCGCCCAGGTGCGCGCTGAGATGATAGTAGGCCAATTTGAACTGCCAAGGGCCGCGGCCATAAGTCAGCGGAAAGCCGCCACGAAAGTCGGCCGCGACGAGGTCGCGTTCTTCGTCCAGATCGAGCCGCGGAAACGCGGCCCCCTCGATATCGAGCTGCACTCCCTCGGGATGCGCCGGATCGGTCGTTCCATACCGCCACAAGCCCGCCCGGCCGCCCAGCGTAACGTCCCAGTAGGGTCCGTAATCTTTTTCATGGAACCATTGCACGGCCAGGCGCGGCTCTTTCGTGCCGGCCAGATACGAGCGGTAGATCAGCCCCACGGGAAGCACCTGCGAGGTCCACGGTTCTTCCGCGGCCGCCGGCTCGAAATAGTGCGTCGCCGGCGCGAGCTGTGGCTCGGGAGGAGAAGCAGGCTGCAGCACCGGAGCGTCGAAGCGATCGGTCACGACGGCATAGCCGCTACCGAACGGACCCTGAGCTCGCAGCGGAGCACTACACGCCAGGAGCAACAGCAAGGCCCACGCAACGGCTCGCGCGCCAGGTGGCCGTGTAGGAACTCGTAGGGACATGCAGTGGCTGGCCAAGGTGATGGAGTGCAAGGGTCCTACGACCCCGACGACTCGGGTATTAGGAACTATCGGCACAAGTGGAGCGTGTCCGCTCACCTCTGAGCGTGCTTCGAGGTGCCAAATTCGAGCTGCATGAGCCGACCCTGCCGGCCAGTGAAGATCTGCGGCCCCACGGGGTGCTGTCGTGTCGCTGCTGGCGCGGGGCGCGGCGCCGCCGGCCACTGATTGTGCTGCGTAATCTTTAACGCCCGCGCGCACGGCCATTCATTCACGCATGCACCCTTGCACGATGATGGGGATGGCGGCACGGACGACGCCGCGCTTAGGGTGTTGATTTACGCCACCCGTTCTCGAAGGACCGCACGGATGAAGAGCCGAATACTGGCCTGCACTGTTCTGGCCGTGTTGTTGTCGTGCAGCGCCGCGCTGGCGGGCCCTATCGAGCAGAACATCCTGCGGAACCTGGGTTGGTGGTACGGCCCGGGCTACCACGCCTATAACGGGTGTCCCTGCTATCCCAAGCGGCCCTGGACTTTTTGCCCGACGACGTTTCCGGCACCAGTGCCCTATGGCGTAGCGATCCCGCAGAGGTCGAGCGTGCTGTCGGCGACGATCCCTGGCTATGGGTTCGGCCAAGGCTGCATCAATTGCATGCCGGAGATCCACCACTACCCGGCGACGCCTTATTCGCAAGAGCCGACGCCGGTCGAGGGTGTGGAGATTATCGAAGAGCCGATGGCCGAGCCGGGGTCGGACGCGCCGGAGATGGAATAATCTCGGCGCTGACGCCCCGCGGGGGCTGAGTTCGGCGCCGGCGCCCGCTGCCGTTCGCGCCCTTGCGCCAAACCTCTCGCTGCGCTACCATAACGGCGGCGTGTGGCCCTGGGTGAGGCGGTTCATGAGCAAGCGGGCGCCCGAGACGTCGCGGCTTCCAACTCGGCCGTTGCCCCGCGCGTTGACGTCGCTGCCGCCCTGGCTGGGACTGCTCTTGCTCGGCGCGGGCGTGTTGGCCGTGTTCGGCCGGGCCACGACGTTCGGCTTTCTTTCCTGGGACGATGGTTTACACGTCACCCAGAATCCTGGGCTGCGGCCCGTGTCGTGGGCAACCTGGGCGGCGTATTGGCGTGCGCCGTATGCAGGCCTTTACATTCCGGCGACGTACACGGCCTATGCGGGGCTTGCCTGGCTGTGCCAAGGGCCTTGGTCGACCGTGCCCGGCGGCACGCAGCTCTCGCCCGCCGTGTTCCACGCTGCGAACCTGCTCGTTCACCTGCTGAATGTGGGCGTCGTGTTCCTGCTGGCCCGGCGGTTGCTCGCCCAAAATGCCGTGGCGGCGCTGTTTGCTGCGGGCATCTTTGCCTGGCACCCGCTCGCGGTGGAAAGCGTCGTTTGGGTCTCGGAACTCAAGGGACTGCTCTGTGGGTTCTTCGCCCTCGCTGCGCTGGCCGCGCTCGTGCGTTCGACCCCGAGTGAACCCGGTCTGGAGAGCGATCCAGGGCAGTCTTGGACGTCTGGCTGGCTGGTGGTGGCCTCGCTCTGTTTCTTGTTCGCGATGCTGGCCAAGCCGATTGCCGCTTCGTGGCCGATCAGCGCGGCGCTGTTGACGTGGAGCTTTGGCCGCCGGCTCGGCCGCCCGCAGCTCCTCGCCTTGGCCGGCTGGCTGGCGGTCGTCGTCGCGCTCACCTGGCTCACCAAGTCGCAGCAGGCCAATGCAGATATCGAGTATGTCGCGCCGCTCGTCGATCGGTTGCCGCTGGCGGCACATGCCTTGAGCCATTACGTGGTCAAGCTCTTCCTCCCCGTGGGCCTCGTGGCGGACTACGGTTACTCGCCCATCTGGGTGGCCGGGCAAAACTGGTTGCCGGCGTTCTGGTTGATCGGCGCGGCGTTTGTAGCGCTGTTCGGCTTAGGTCTGTGGCGTTTCGGCAAGCGCCCTGGCACGAATGGTTGGCGCATCGCCTGGGGCGCGAGCATGGCGATGTTGTTCACGCTGTTGCCCGTGTCCGGTCTCGTGCCGTTCGACTTTCAAGACATCTCCACGGTTGCCGATCGCTATGCATATCTCGCGCTGGTTGGTCCGGCGCTGGCCGCAGGCTGGTGCGTCGCGCGGTGGCCGCGTCCGGCGGTGCGCGGCAGCGCCGCCGCAATACTCGTGGTGCTCGCCGTGTTGAGTGCACAACAAGTGGGGCATTGGCGCGACGACCGAACGCTCTGGACGCACAACCTGGCGATCAGGCCGCAGAGCTATGTCGCGTTGCGCGGCCTGGGCGCCTGGCATGCGGCGCACGGCGAGATCGGAGCCGCGCTTAGCTACTACGATCAGAGCTTCGCGGGTAAACCCGATGCGAACGTCGCCAACAACGTCGCCTGGATCCGGGCCACGCATCCCGACGCGAGATGGCGCAACGGGCAGTTGGCGTTGCAACTCGCCAGGGCGATCACCGTCCCGCCGCGCGATCAGGATCCGGCCCTGCTCGACACGCTAGCTGCCGCACTGGCAGAATGTGGTCAGTACGCGGAAGCAGCCGCCGTCGCCGAGCGGGCTGCCGGGCTGGCGCGCAAACAAGGGCAGGAAGAGCTCGCGCGCACGCTCGACGGACGGGCCGCGGTATTCCGCCAGTCCAGGCCCTGGCGCGATGCGCCAACCTACAGCTTGCCCGGCACGTCCTGAGGCGTTGCCTCACGGCGAGCCACGGCCGGTCGCCCGAGCGTCTCGAGAATCGCTTCGGCGGTTACCTGGTGCCCCAACGGGTTGAAATGGCCATCATGGGCGAAGGCCAAGGGCACGCTGCCGCGCCGCTCGAAGAACGAGCGGAACGAATCGGTCAGATCGAGCACGGGCAAGTGCAGGGCATCGGCGACCTGCAAGGCCTGATCGTGTTCGCGCCGCTGCCGCTCGGCGAGTTGCGAAGGTTGCGTGGCGTCGACCTCGGCCAGGCCGGGAATGTAGATCAAACGCATTTGTACGCCGTGGCGACGACAGAGCTCCTGAATCATGCCATAGCCTTGGGCCAGAGCCTGCCATTGTTCGGCCGGCGGATCGGGCGGCACGACCAACTCGCCCGTCTCGCGCAGATTCTTGAGCGACTTGCGGGCGCTGGTCAGATAGAAGTGCAGGAAGTTGTAGGCCAACGAGTTGCGTTTCAGCCACGGCTTGAAGCGCCAGCCCGAGGTCGGCGGAACGGGACGGTTCTGAACCGCGAAGCCGGATTCGGCCGAGACGAAATAAGGCCGCGGCGGGTCCTGGTCCTGGGTGTCGAGGTTTTCGTAGAGATCGTTCGAGCTGTAGATCAACCACACCTCGCGCGGCAGGCGGTCGCGGGCCAAGAGCTGTTCGAGCAAGACGAATTCCTGGACGGTCGCAAAACCGGAGATGCCCAGGTTGCGATACACGTGGCGCGACGGCGTCGATGCCTGCGCTGCCGCCGCGTTGAGCAGGTCGACAAACGTGTGACCATCGTCGATGCCCCACCCCCAGACGAACGAATCGCCGACGCACCAGATTGGTTCCGCGTCGTCGCGGAGGTCCGTGTGGTTCGCGGCGCAGCTCCGGAAGCCGTCGCGACCGTGCGTGATGTGTGCGTCGAAGCTCGTCGTGGCAAATCGGCAGTCGGCGCCGGGGCGGCCGATCCAACCCGTTTGATCGCTGTACTGAAAGAACGAGGTCAGGGCCGTGGCCGTCATCGGCTGATAGCCCAGCACGCGCAGGGCCACCTCGAAGCCACCCAGGGTCAAGGCGACGGAGCCGCACAATAGGGTCAGCTTGGCAACCCATACAGGCGGCCGGCGACGGCCCTGGCTGCGAACTCTAGACAGGTCCTGCGTGCCATCCATGGCTCGATCCCCTCGCGGCGAATATGGCTCGATGCGCCGAGGCATGATGGCGACTATCGGCTCGACGGTCCATGCCGGTTCGATCGCGCTGCGGGACGTGCTAGCGGGCCGCTTGAGGGCCCGGGGCGGCTTGGGCTACACTCCCGCTTTCGCCAAGTTGCCGAAACATTCGTCGATCTCAACGCGCCGGGCCGGTTTCCCGAGGAAACCGGCCCGGCACAGCTGAAGGAGTCTTGCAAGGCCATGGAACGCACCCTGATCATTTTCAAGCCCGATTGCGTGCAGCGTCGCCTGGTGGGCCGCATTCTGGCCCGCTTCGAGGACAAGGGGCTCAACCCGATCGCCATGAAGATGATGCGCGTCAGCACGGACCTGGCGCGGCAGCATTATGCCGAGCATGTGAGCAAGCCGTTTTACCCGGCGCTGGAGAGCTTTATCACGGCCTCGCCGGTGGTGGTCGCCGTACTCGAAGGGCTCGAAGCGATTCGCGTGGTCCGCGACATGCTGGGTGCCACCAGCGGCCTGAAGGCCGCGGCCGGTACCATCCGCGGCGACTTCAGCAGCAGCCGACAGATGAACCTGGTGCACGCCTCCGACGGCCCCGAAGCGGCCGCGCGTGAGATTGCCCTGTATTTCAAGAGCGACGAAATCTGTGGCTACTCGCCCGCGATTACCAGTTGGCTGCGGGCCCCGGACGAAAGCTGATCGCCGGTTCAGCCGAATTGGGCGTGAGCACGCAGCTCGTCGGCCATGTCGCGCGTCGCGGCGGCAACCGCGTCCTGCCAGCGGGCCGCGCCAAAACGCGAGCGGTACGGCTCGCGGCTGGCCGCAAAGATCAGCCCTCGCGAGTTGTTGACGATCGCCCCCAGGCCGCGAGCGCCGAACGCGACGGCGACGTCGGCGGCCGTACCGCCCTGCGCACCATAGCCGGGAACCAACAGCCAGGTATGCGGCATTGCCGCGCGCAGTTCGGCGAGCTGCTCGGGATAAGTCGCCCCGGCAACCGCGCCGACAATTCCATAGCCGCATTGGGCCGGCTCGGCCGCCGCCAGCGATTCGATGTACGCGGCGACGTGGCGGTAGAGCGGCTGACCTTGCGCTTCCAGGTCTTGAAACTGGGCGCCGCCGGGATTCGAAGTCTTGGCCAGCACGAACAACCCGCAGCCTTGCGCCCGTGCGACCTCGACAAACGGCAACAAGCTGTCGTGGCCCAGGTAGGGACTGACCGTCAGCGCGTCGGCCGCCAGGTCGCTCGAGCTGCCGTCGCCGAGCAAACCTTGCGCATAGGCCTCGGCGGTTGTACCGATGTCGTTGCGCTTGGCGTCGAGGACCACCAGCAGGTTGCGCCCTCGGGCATGCGCGATGGTTTGGGCCAACGCTTGCAGGCCGACGCTGCCGAGCTGCTCGAAAAACGCCGACTGGGGTTTGACCACCGGCACCTGCCCGGCAACGGCGTCGATGACTTCGCGGCAGAATGCTGCGTATGCCTCGGCCTTCTCGGCGGGTGACGCTTGCGAAGGAGGCCGACGAAGCAGCCCCGCTGGGAGCTGCTCGGCTCGGGGATCGAGACCCACGCACACGGGGCTGGCCGTGCGGTGGATGGCTGCGGCGAGCCGGTCGCTGAAGTTTTCCATGGAGACCTCGTCTGTTTCGTCCGGCAAAGCTCGCTACTCGCCACGAGACCATGGCGCGACTGCTAGCGCGCGGCTTTGTATGGGATTACCTTCGAGTTTTTGGTCTATCAAAACCGAAGCTACAAACATGAGATTAGTGGTTTCCCTGACAATGGCGCGGAAGTGCGGCACAATTCGCCGATCTTGGCTGATCGCGTTGCTAGGCGCCTGTTTTATCGGGACACCACGGGTCGTCCAAGCCATCGAGCCGGCGGGGGAGCCATTGTCGATTCGCTGGTGCCGTTGGCGCGAAGGCACGATCTGGGACCGCAAGACGCTCTTGCATTGGCCCGGCGGCGACGGCACCGAGGGAGGACCGCCCGGCGCGGACGAGCCACTGGCATCGGACCGGCCGGACTTCGTGGAAGCGAGCACCACAGTTGGGCGCGGCTGCTGGCAGCTCGAGTCGGGCTACACCTATGTCCACGACGATGAGCCCGGGAGCAATCTCAATGCCCATAGCTGGCCGGAACTCTTGCTCCGCGTAGGCGTGCTGGCCGACTGGCTGGAGTTGCGCGTCGGGCAAAACTTTGGCAGCGACGCGGTCGTGGAAAGCGCGGCGCGGCAGACGCTCGACGGGGCCGACGATCTCTACGTAGGCGTCAAGCTGGGGCTGACGCCTCAGGACGGCTGGTTGCCCGAGTTTGCCCTGGTGCCGCAGATGTTGTTGCCGACCGGGGCCGACGATCGCTCGAACCACGAGGCGCTGCCGGGCGTCAATGCGCTATACGGCTGGGAGATCAACGACCTGCTGGGCGTCGGCGCGAGCACGCAGGCAAACCGCGTGATCGACTCGGACACGGGCAACGACTATGTCGAGTTCTCGCAGGCCGTCACGATCAACTATACCTTGGGCGAACGCTTGGGGGCCTATACCGAGTGGTTCGCGTTCATGCCGCATGCTGCCGACACGGCCTTGCCGGAACAGTATGCCGACGGCGGTTTCGTGTTCCGCGCGACCCACAACCTGCAGTTCGACCTGCGCGTGGGTCTGGGCCTCAATCACGCTGCCGACGATTTCTTTGCGGGCACCGGCTGCGTGATCCGATTTGGCGCGCGTTAGCCGGCCGCGACGGGGCGCAGGTCCTGGACATCGTGGGCAAAGCCCTGGATCGTGTTGCCCGAGAGTTCGATATCTTTGGCCTCTGCGCCGATGCGGATGCCCACGCGCGACATCGCGGCACGGGTTTCCGACAGCGTGTTCTCGACAAGCTGAATCGACTCGACTTGCCCCTGGACGTCGACGGCCACGGCGGTGTCGGCGCCGGTGTTGACGACGCGGTTGCGCTCGAAGCGATTGCGGTGCGGGGCAAAATCGTGGCCGCGCTCGGGACGGAACAAGATGCCCGTCTCGCGGCTGTCGGCAATCAGGTTGTCGACGACGAGATTGTCCGTGTCGCGATGGCCGATCGATACGCCGACGCGATTGCCGCGCAGCTCGTTGGCCCGGGCCACCCCGAACTTCACACCCCAGCAGAAGAACAGCCCGATGTCGTTGCGCTCCAGGCGATTGTTTTCCATGACGGGGCGCTGCGAGCCGCTGCCGGGATGCAGGCCCAGCCCCGCATGATCGTGGCTGTAACAGTCCTTGACGGTCACATCGTGGCAGACTTGCCAGCTCAGCCCGTCGCCGTGGTAGCTGCGCGCCTCGACGGCGTGGATCGTGGCGCGGCTGCAATCCTGCAAGAAGACGCAGCCGGCGTAGTTGCCATCGAGCAACAGGTTGTTCGCCTTGTTGCCGTCGAGCACGAGACTCTCGATGGCGAAGTCCGTGATTTCCTCGCCGCTGAACAAGGGATACAAAGTGGCGGCGGTCGTGTCGCCTTGCTGCCAGAAGTTCTGCCGCAAGGCGCGATCGAGCTTGAAGCGATTGCCGCTGCGAGCCACGAGCGTGCGCTTGACGACATCGACGCCGCCGTTGTGGGGATTGCGAGTTTTCAGGCACACGCCGTCACCCAACCGAAACCCGGCAGCATCGGCCAAGGTGATCTCCTGATCGTACCAGTCGGAGTCGGCCGACAGGCGCGTCTCGACCGATGGGGCCTTGGTGAGGATCGACTCGGCGCCGCTCCCCACCACGCGAACGCGCGACCGCAGGTAGACCGCGTTGCGCAGCTCGTAGGTGCCGGGCAGAATGCGCACGGTACCGCCGCCCAGGCCGGCGACATAGTCGACCGCCGCCTGGAGCGCGCGGTGATCGCTGCCGATGATGTCGGCCCCTTCTCGGCCGACGGTGACGGAAACTCGTTCGTCCCATTGCGGCTCGACCACGTCCCCCGAGGTGGCCCGCGGTCCGTTGACCGAAAGCGGATCGTCGGCACGCGATCGAGTCGATCTCCACGCCAGCGCTGCTGCGGCACCGGTGAGTAAGAACGAGCGCCGCCCCAGGGCGCCAGCATCAAGTCTTGCCATCGGTCAGATTCCTCGAGCGCCCAAGCGTCAGCCGGCGGTCGTGCGCAGCCGGGTGCGCAGAGGCGACCGCACGCAGGCAGGGTACGCTGCGCGCCGCGCGGAGTAAAGCTCCGGCGCGCAGCCTAGAGGTATTGCTCGATCCAGTGGCGGCTGTCGGCATCGAGCTGCCGGGTATCGACGATGTGATACCGGTTGCCGTGGGCGTCGACGATCAGCAGCCCTTGCTGTCCCTGGCGCCGCACGTCGTCGTCCTGCTTGACGGTGAAGCTCACTGGCCCATGATCGGTCTCGACTTCCCATTGGGCTGGGCAAGTGATCGTCGAAATGCGGGCGACGCGAGTGATCTTCGGCGAGAACTCGCGGCGCGCGAGCGCGGCCAGCAGACGCGTGCGCGTCTCCGGAACCAGGCGATCGGGCTCCGCGACACAGGCCAGCTCCTTGCCCGCGGCGCTGCGGATGACGATCCAGCGCTGCGGATCGGTCATGGGGAACGCCCGCAGCACTTCGACGTCGACTTCCTCGCGACCATCGGCGGCGGTCCACACGAGCCGGCCCCAGGGGTCGTCGTGCAAGCGGAAATCGGTGCCATGCGGCGTGGCGTTCATGTTGGTCCGAATCAAGGCAGGGCCTCGGCAGCCATTTCGAGTTGGGCCTTGTGCAGACGGGCGTAGACGCCGGGGGTCTGCAGCAGCTCCTGGTGTTGGCCGGTCTCGACGATCTGCCCGCGATCGAGAACGATCAACCGGTCGGCGCGGCGCAGCGTGCTCAAGCGGTGGGCGATGGCGATCGTCGTGCGGCCCTGAATGAGATTGTCGAGTGCTTCCTGGATCTCGCGCTCGGTTTCGGTATCGACCGACGAAGTGGCCTCGTCGAGGATCAGGATGCGCGGATCGATCAGCAGCGCGCGGGCAATCGAAATGCGTTGCCGCTCGCCGCCCGACAGCGCCTGGCCGCGCTCGCCGACGAGCGAATCGTAGCCGTCGGGCAAGCGGAGGATGAAGTCGTGAGCCCGGGCGGCGCGGGCCGCGGCGACGATCTCGTCGCGCGTGGCATCGGGCTTGCCATAGGCGATGTTCTCGGCCACGGTGCCATAGAACAGGAACGGGTCCTGAAGCACGATGCCGATGTGCCGGCGATAGTCGGCTAGCTCGAAGTTGCGGATGTCGACGCCGTCGACCAGGATCGACCCCTCGGCGACGTCATAGAAGCGGCACACCAGGTTCACCAGCGTGCTCTTGCCCGCGCCGCTGGGGCCGACGAGGCCGATCATCTCGCCGGGCGCGATGTGTAGATCGACGCCTTGCAAGATCGATCGCGCGCCGTAGCGGAATCCCACGTTGCGCAGCTCGATCTCGCCGCGCAGGCGGCCCGTAGGCACGGGGTTCGCCGGGTCGGGCACATTCGGCACGCGATCGAGGATCTCGAAGATGCGCTGCGTGCAGGCGCCGGCCCGTTGCGTGGCAGAAAACATCCGGCTCATCGATTCGAGCCTGGTGTAGAAGCGTCCGATGTAGGCGAGAAACGCCGTCAGCACGCCGACGGTGATCTGGTGATCGAAGACGCGTGCGGCGCCAAACGCCCACACGACGAGCAGTCCCAGCTGGTTGAGCATCACCACCAACGGCCAGAAAAACGTCCAGACGGTGTTGACGCGATCGTTGGCCTCGATCACGGCCAGGTTGGCCCGGCGAAAGCGCTCGATCTCGCGGCGCTCCTGGGCAAAGGCCTTCACCACGCGAATGCCGGGAATCGTGTCGGCCAGCACGCTGGTCATTTCGGCGAAGGCACGCCCGCCGCGCCGGAAGCCGCTCTGCAGGCGACCTCGCACGCGGTAGATCAGCCAGCCGATGAGCGGAAACGGGACGAGCGTGGCCACGGCCAGTACGGGATCGATCGCTAGCAGGATGGCTGACGTGCCGACAATCATCAGGCAGTCGGTGGCGAAGTCGACGAGATTGTCCGAGAGAAACGTGCAGATGCGATCGGTGTCGCTCGAGATTCGGGAGATCAAGTCGCCGGTGCGCTTGCGGCCGAAGAAATCGAGCGAGAGCTTTTGCAGGTGTTCGTAGGTGCGATTGCGGAGGTCCATGCCGATCCGTTCGCTGACCCGCGCCATGACGACGCCCTGGGCCCAGCTCAGCAGCCAGGCAGCCGTGGCGGCGCCGCCGAGACCGGCCAGGTAGAGCGCGACCAGCCGCATCCGCGGCGACTCGCGGCGTTGCAGTTCGGTCAGCGCTTGGGCGACCTGGTGCGCGTCGAGGTCCGAGCTGCGACGGAGTTGCTCGGCCTCGTTCTGATAGGGAATCAGCACCTCGTCGAGCAGCGGCATCGTGAGGTATGGCGGAATCAGACCGGCCGCCGTCGTCGCCAGGGTCAGCACGAAGCCCAGCAGCACCAGCTTGAACCGGCTCCGTGCGAAGCGGCCCAGCCGTAACAGGGCCAAACCGGCATGCGGCGTCTCTGCGGTCGCTTCGATCAATTCGGGTTCGTCGTCGACCTGCGGCTCGACGGGCAGCCCCTGGGTGTAGGCGTTGAAGCGATCGGCGAAGGCCCGGGCGTCGGCCGGAGGGACGAAGTGAACGATCTCCAGCCTTGCCGCCTGGCCAAAGATCGACAGCGAACCGAGCCCCCCCACTTCGTCCGCGCGCACCGATGCGACTTCGGCCAGAGGCCACGATTGCCAGCGGGCCGAAAGGCTGCCTGGATTGCCGCGTCCGACGAGCAAGCGTTCGCTGGTCAGCACGACCAGCCCGCGCCCGAATCGCAATTCTGCGTCGAGGTTCAGCTCGAACCAGGCGACGGCGCGCTCACCTGCCTGAAGGGCGGCAGCCAGAGCATGGGCCCAGCTAGGGGGCACAGCGGAAAGAGCTTGCGTTCGGTCGTTCAACGGCGTCGGCTTTGCGTGCGGAGCGAGAACAGGCGGACAACCAGGTGCAGAGTTTCCCTACGTCCCCGCCGGGACTCGGGTTTGGGAGATTGCGGGAACAATCGTCCTGTTTATCGGGCAAGTCGGTCAGGTTTCCGCAGTTTAGCTATTCGTGGCACTTGGATTAAGGCAACTTCAGCGGTCCATCCTTGCCGTTGCCTCCGAATGTGCCAGCTTTCCCGCTGTTGAGGCTGCGGTAGTTCATCCTCGCGCGACCTGGATGAAGCCGGGCCGGGTCGCGTGACGATCTGCATTGTCTATGAAATGTCTTTCATTGAGCGCACTTAATTTTTCCCGCAGGAATTGGTGGGCAGTGCAATATTTGACTTAGCTTCGAACCCGGTTGACGTGCAGTTCGTACGTGACGATGTGTTCGCACGGAGAACCGGGGTGGCACGAGGCTAACGCCCGCCGAAAACGCTGCTCGCTGAACGCTCACTCAATACCTCTAAGGTATTCAATCGCGCCGGCAATCATGCGAGTAGGCACAACTTCTCGAGGAGCAGTCAGGATATGGAGTTTCGTCGCGTTCGGGCTCTGCGTGGGCCGAATGTGTGGGCCAATTTTCCGGTGCTCGAGGCCCTCGTCGATTTGGGCCCTTGGAAAGATTCGCCCTCGGATGAGCTGCCCGGCTTCAACGAGCGGTTGATGCGCTGGTTGCCGTCGATGATCGAGCATCGCTGCAGCGTCGGCGAGCGTGGAGGCTTTTTCGAACGGCTTCGCCGCGGCACCTATCAGGCCCATATCCTTGAGCATGTCACGCTCGAGTTGCAGACCCTGGCCGGCACCGAAGTGGGGTTTGGGCGTGCTCGCGAAACCGACGAAGAGGGCGTCTACCGGGTCGCGATCGAGTATGAAGAAGAGGATTTGGCGCGCGCTGCGCTCGAAACCGGACGGCGGTTGTGCCTGGCGGCGATCGAAGATCGCCCCTTCGACGTGCAGGACGAGATCGCCAAGCTACGGATCGTGGCTCAGCGCGTGTGTCTTGGCCCCAGCACGCGCAGCATTGTCCGCGCGGCGCAGGCCCGCGGCGTGCCGTTTTTCCGGCTGAACGACGGCAGCCTGGTGCAACTCGGTTATGGTGCACGTCAGCGCAGGATCCTGGCGGCCGAAACCGATCGGACCGGTGCGATTGCCGAATCGATCGCTCAGGACAAGGAATTGACCAAATCGCTGCTGCGCGCCGGCGGCATTCCCGTGCCGGATGGGCGTCAGGTGACCAGCGCGGCCGACGCCTGGACCGCGGCCTGCGACATCGGCTTGCCGGTCGTAGTGAAACCGAAAGACGGCAGCCAAGGGCGCGGGGTGGCCACGAACCTCCGCACGCTTGAACAAGTGCAAAAGGCCTACCAGGCCGCCAGCGAGAACTGGTCGCGGATCGTCGTCGAGCGGCATGCACCGGGCGACGATTATCGCATGCTGGTCGTGGGCGATCGGCTGATCGCCGCCGCGCGGCGCGAACCCGCCAAAGTGATCGGCGACGGCGTGCACACCGTGGCCCAGTTGGTCGAGATCGTCAACTGCGACCCGCGCCGTGGCGACGACCATGCGACCTCGCTGAGCAAGATCTATCTCGACGAACTGGCCCGCGACGTGCTCGATGCGCAAGGCTTGCACGCCGACAGCGTGCCGGAAACCGGGCGGACCGTGTTGATCCGTCGGAATGCCAACCTGTCCACTGGCGGTACGGCCGTCGATGTGACCGATTGGGTGCATCCCGAGGTTGCCGCTCGAGCGATCGAGGCGGCCCGCATCGTTGGTTTGGACATTGCCGGCGTCGATATCGTGGCGACCGACGTGAGCCGCCCGCTGGAAGAGCAGGGGGGCGTGATCGTCGAGGTGAACGCCGCGCCGGGATTGCGGATGCATCTCGATCCTTCGCAAGGACAACCCCGGCCCGTCGGCGAGGCCATCGTGCGCCTACTGTTTGCGCCCGGCGACGAAGGACGTATTCCGCTCGTGGCCGTAACCGGCACCAACGGCAAGACGACCACTGCGCGATTGATCGCCCATTGCTTCCGGCAGGTCCATCCGACCGTCGGGTTGACGTGCACCGATGGGATCTTCCTCAACGACCGACGCATCGACACGGGCGATTGCGCCGGACCGCTCAGCGCGCGCAACGTGCTGACCAACCCGCTGGTCGATGCGGCCGTGTTCGAAACGGCGCGCGGAGGAATTCTGCGTGCGGGCCTCGGCTTCGATCGTTGCGATGTGGCCGTGGTGACGAATATCGGGGAAGGCGACCACCTGGGGATCGATGGGGTCGATTCGCTCGAAAAGCTTGCCAAGGTCAAGCGGACGATTGTCGACGTCGTAGCGCCTAAGGGTTATGCGGTCCTGAACGCGGCTGACCCGCATGTCGCGCCGATGAGCGAGAAGTGCCCCGGCGGAACGATCTTCTTCTGCCGCGACGAGCAGCAAGCGGCGCTGGCCGCGCATCGCGAACGAGGCGGCCGCGCGACGTTCGTGCGTGAAGGCGAGATCGTGCTGGCCCAGGGCGCGCAGATCTGGCCGCTATGCCGCGTGGCCGACGTACCCATCACGCGCGGCGGCGGCGTGGCCTTCATGGTCGACAACGCCCTGGCGGCCGCGGGCGCGGCCTGGGGTTCCGGTCTGTCGCTCGATCTGATTCGCCGGGGCCTGACGACCTTCGGCAACGATTTCTCCCAGCTGCCCGGCCGGTTCAACATGCTGCGCGTGGGCGACGCGACGATCATCGTCGATTACGGCCACAACTATTCTGCGCTCGAGGCGCTCGTGGAGACGATCGCGCATCTACCGAATCAGCGGCGGACCGTCGTCTACTCGGCTGCCGGCGATCGACGCGATGAAGACATGATCCGCCAGGGACGACTGCTGGGTGACGAATTCGACCGGGTGATCCTCTACGAGGACCACTACCTGCGCGGCCGCGCCAGCGGCGAGATCATCGCGCTGTTCCGCCAGGGATTGAGAGACGGTCGCCGCGTGGCCGAGACCTACGAGCTGCGCGGGTCGCTGCTGGCCGTCGAAAGCGCGTTGGAAATGGCCCAACCGGGCGAGTTGCTG